>JAUPVI010000072.1 GCA_030917105.1 Candidatus Babelota bacterium | reverse complement strand
CAGAGATTTTCCGCCAGTGCATAGCCAGCCCCGCGAGTCCCGCCGACGATACACCAGTGTGTTTTGTGGGTGTTTGCTAGAAGCGATTGAGAGCCAAAGACACTAAATAGGGCCCCGGCGAGTAAGGAGAGTATTTTTTTTTGCATAAGAATGGCCCTTTTTGACATTATTCATACTGAAGTGGAAAAATTCTAGCACATGATAGGGGGTTTGTCAGGGGTTTTGTTTCATTTTCGGCAAAAAAACCGAAATCTAGTATTTGTCGGTGCCAACTGATTATTATAATTCAGAATGAATTTTATGAGGGATGCATGAAAATGTATTTAGGAAGAATAGTTCTTTTAAGCGCTTTTGGATCTATTGGTTTTGTCCAGCCTAATTTTGCTTTGACAGAGAGTAGCCCTGTGGCGACTGAGGCTACAGCGCGACCGCGGGGACTATTGAAGCATTATATACGCGCTAAAAGCTTTTCCAATCAAATAAAGCAGTTTCTGAAGGCACATGGACGGGAAATAACGGCAGTGGTGGCAGGTACCGCTCTTGGGGCGCTGGGCACCGGGTTTGTTCTCAAGCAGCTTCACGAGCAGAAAATGGATGCAGTTCGTGATGTGTATGCCAAACAGGAAGAAGAGATTGTCGACCGCTATGAAAATGATAAGAAAGCGGTTGCTGAAGAGCGCCAGCGAGCCTGGGAAGCGCGCGAGTCTGAGCTGGTAGCGCTTAAAAATTATTTGACTGCTACTTTTGATAGTAACGTGAAAGCAGCGCGGGAAGAGTTTGATCGTCGTCGCGTAGAGATGATTGACTCGGTAAACCGTACGTTGGTTGAATCTGCACAGAAACAGCAGGTGGCGCTTGAGAGCGGCGTTGAGCAGTTTAATACGTCTGGACGCGAGATGCTTGGTGAAACGCAAGCGATGATTAAAGAAGCGCTTCTTGCGCAACAAGATAAATTAATTGAGTTGCAGGAGCTCTTTAAAGCCCAGGAAAAAGTGCTGCTTGCGCAATCAGAAGCACAATTTAACAAAATGCGAGCTGATTATGATCTGGCTGTTGAGGCGCAAAAACAGAACCATGCAATTTTGGGAGCTAGCCTTCAGAATTTGAGTGCGGAGCATCACCGTGAATTGCTGAATCGCATCAAGGATGAGCAAGATGATTTGAAGGAAGATTTTGAAAAACAACAGGCTCTTTTACGTGCGCAGGTTAAAGAACAGCAAGAGCAGTTGCAGCTAGAGCAAGAGCAAAAGTCTGAAGCATTTGTGACCAACGCGCTTGATATGATGCGGGGTGTTAGCAAGTCGGCTACTGATTTACATGAAGCTACTGCGTATTACGCTGGCATGGCCGGTCAAGCTGCGTATGGTGCTGCGGCACATGCCGCCTCTGCCTACCAACAAATGCAGGGTATGGGTGCGCAACAGGCGCAGTTTACGCAAGAGCTACAGAAACAATATCAGCAGCACGCGCAGCAGCAATCAAAAGAGTATAGAACTGCTTTGTCGCGGCAAGAAGATGCATTACGCAAACAACTGAGTAGCATCTCGCCTGTAGCGGCGTCAGCGATGCGAGCAGAAACGCCGGCAGCGAGACGAGCTATGACTGAAGATGAGGCGGCGTTAAAGATTCAAGCCGCGTTTCGTGGCATGAAAGGACGTAACGTGGTGCGTACTATGCGCGGCCAACCGCTGCCGATGATGAAAAGTACTGGGCACAGTGAGTTGCCATCGTTTAAGAAAGCAGCGCCAGTGATCCCGCAGGCGGAAATTGATCGAGCGATGAGCGGTGCGGTTCTGGCCGCAACCAAACATACGATAGATAAAGCTTTTAATCCTGCGCAGCAACAAGAGCTTTTGACCCTGGCTACCAAGTGGAAAGAAAAGCGGGCAAGTGTGCCGAGTGTGGTACGAACGCGAAATACGCTGCCCACTCTTATTGGGCCAGAAAATAGACCGGCACAACTGGGTTATTAGCATCTTCTTGCACTTGTCATAGCCTTTGCTACACTCCTGCCTTATTCCACGGCAAAACACGGGATTTTGGCAATGCAGCGACGCTCTCAGCTCATATTAGTTATTTTTACGAGTGTTTTTATTCTTTCGTCGCTGTGTGCTGATAAACCCGTGGTGGTGTCAGTTGAACAGCAGGAATCACAAAAAAAACCTTCTTTGCTTCGTCGGTTAGTTACCTATGGTGCTATTGCGTGGGGTATTGCAGGTGTGCTGGTTGGCTTTATTGCATGGCGTAATCATAAAAAATGTTCTCCGAAGAGCCGTGCGCTGGTTGCTGCTGTGCGCCAAAGCGATGGTTTCTATCAGCCAGACCATTTGACGATGCCCGAGCAAAAAATGGCGATTGAGTCGGCGATTCTTCGTAACTGTAAAGCAGAATCCTTAGTGTTGTGTGATGTTCCCATTCGTAACGCGCAGAAAAAAATATACCGGGCATTCTGTTACTATCGGCTGCGCAAAAGCGCAAAGTTGCGACCTTTTGTCGTAGCGCCGGCCAAAGAGAATGAAAATGTTTTTGCGCGTACGGCCTGGGTTATTGCACAGATACCGGAGTTGGCAACACCGCATTACCGAGAGCAACGGTTTAAAAAGTTGGCGCCACTGTTGGAAACGCGCATGAAGTCTATCAAAATTGATCGTGGTGCATTGGCCAAAACGTTAACCACCGATCGGCCTTATGAGATGCTGGATGCTATTGAGGAGGCGCATGATCGTTTACTCACCGCATTGAGCACCTATGGGAAAGTGGTTTCGTTTAAAAAGCCGTCGGTGTTTAATCGCTTTTTCTTAGAAGTTGATCATACCTTTATTTTCCGCTTTCAACCTTATGGAATGACTAAAAAAGTAATTCTTAAAATCTCTGGGTTGCCGTACTACAAATTGCAGGAGTGGTATAGGGATGATGGTCTTGAAGGCGAAAATCATGGCCTTTGGCGTAATGTGGATCGTGCCTTAGTGGCTGATGCTATCCGCGCCACCAGGGGAGATTCAAAAGTGACGGCTCCCGCTAAATATTTGGCGCGGCGCTCGGAGAGCGACGGGAAGCCGCTGGATGATACGACTGCGGTCATTATGACTGAATGTGTTGAGCCGGGAGGCACGCCGTGGCCGTGGACATTGAGCAGGGCAGATAAAGATCGCATTCGTGAATTAGCGGTAACGCATCAGCTACCTGACCTGCACCCGCTCAATTTTCTACGCGGACCGGACGGTGTGTGGTATTTAATTGATGCAGAAAAAAATCATGCTAAGCACAAGCTGACTGGTGATGAGTGCCGTAAAAATCTATGGTGGCTGTTTTAAGCTATTATAGTCAGCGTGGTTGAAAATGTTGATTTTGAAAACCAATCTTGCGTGTCATTGCGAGCGCAGCATGGCAATTCATGAAGATCGCTTAACGCTTTTTATTTGTTTTGGACTTATTTGAGTATATCTTATTTTTGGTTCAGCATTGCCATTTTTTCAAGGCGCTCAATGCGTTTGTGTAGTGGCGGGTGAGTTGAGAAAAGATTCAAAACACCATTGTTGCGAAATGGATAGACAATGCAGAGACTTGCAACGCTGGCCATCGCGGTTGATGGTGGGCGCTGCTCATGACTGGTAAGGTCTCCTTGTAGTTTACGCAGCGCGCTTGCAAGTGCTAAGGGGTCCTGGCAACATTCAGCGCCGGTTTCATCGGCAGCGTATTCACGAGCACGAGAAATGGCCAGTTGAATGAGCATTGCGATAAAGGGCGTAATAAGAGCGATGATAAATAATCCAGCACCGGAACCACGGTTTTCGCTATCTTTACCGCGTGCACCCCAAAAGAGCGACCAGCGGATCATGTCGGCTATGTACGCAATGCAAGTTGCCAATGTAGCGGCGATGGTGCCGATTAAAATATCACGGTTTTTTACGTGTGCCATTTCATGCGCTAAAACGCCACGAAGTTCATGCGGTTCGAGCAATGATACAATACCTTCGGTGACAGCAACGACTGCGTTTTCTGGATTGCGGCCGGTTGCAAAAGCGTTTGGCAGGTTTCCAGGTACCAAGTAGAGACGTGGCATGGGCATGTTCATGTGGCTTGCAAGATCTGCCACAGTGTCATAAATGGTCTGATATTTTTCTTGTGACAATGGCGTTGCACGGTACATGGCAAGTACCAGGCGATCAGCATAAAAATAGGTGAGAAGGTTTGTCAGCGACGCGATGCAGAGTGCTAAGGCCATGCCGTGTGGGCCGCCAAATGCATAACCAAGCAGTGCTGCAAGCGTGCCTAAAATGGAGAATAAAAATGCGGTTTTAACCTGATTAATGCTGATCATACTGCTATATTCCTTATTCGTCGTATTCAACTTTCCATTCTTCTACTACTTCATCAGTGCTTGTCGGAGCTTCTTCCGTTTTTGGTTTGGGCTTTGGCAGTGGTGTTGGCGTTCGTGGTTTCTTCAGCGAAAGCAGTTTGGTTGCGTTTTTTGTTGCCTCTAGTTTAAGTGCTTCCGTTTCCTCTCCAAACTGATTTTGCGCCTGTTCAAATGCTTTGTTCATGTCATCTTGCATCTTTTTTATCTTGCGTTGCAAGCGTAAGATCATTTCAACGCCGGCAATGTTGACGCCAAGCTTATGAGTTAAATGAATAATTTCTTCAAGCTTGTCGACGTCTTCTTCTGAAAAGAGCCGAGTACCACCTTCGGTTCGATGGGGTGTTAAGAGGCCTTCTTTTTCGTACAACCGAATTGTTTGTTGGTGTACGTCAAACATTTTGGCAACAACCGATATCGAATAATATCCTTTGCGGCGTTTCATAGTAGGTAACCTTACTTTTTCAAAATGGTTAAGAATGCTTCTTGCGGAACCTCTACGGAACCAACTTGCTTCATTCTTTTTTTACCTTCTTTTTGCTTTTCAAGCAACTTACGCTTACGAGTAATGTCACCGCCATAACATTTTGCGGTTACGTTTTTGCGTAATGCGCTGACGCTTTCGCGCGCAATGATTTTAGCGCCGATTGCTGCCTGGATTGCAACTTCAAACATCTGACGATGGATAACTTCTTTTAACTTTTGCGTCAACTGACGGCCGACCGACAGTGCGTTATCGCGATGCACGATTACTGATAGTGCATCAACTGCTTTGCCGTTGAGCAAGATGTTCATTTTTACCAAATCAGCCGCCTGGTAGCCCGCTTCTTCGTAGTCAAAACTTGCATACCCGGCACTGCGCGATTTGAGCAGATCATAAAAGTCAGTCACAATTTCGTTGAGCGGTAGCGAGTATTCAAGAATAACGCGATTTTCGTCAATATACTTCATGTTTTTTTGTGTGCCGCGGTGTTCTTGGCACAGCTGCATCATGTTGCCCAGGTATGTAGTAGGGCAGATGATGGTAGCGTTTACCATTGGCTCTCGAATTTCGGCGATACGCTGAACTTCTGGGAAGTAGGATGGGTTTTCAATGTTCATCTTTGTGCCATCGGTCAAGTCAAGTTGATATAACACGGTTGGCGAAGTTACGATGATCGTTACATTGTATTCTTGCTCCAGGCGCTGACGGAATACGTCCATGTGGAGTAATCCTAAAAAGCCGCAACGGAAGCCAAAGCCAAGGGCGACCGAGGTTTCCTTTTCTACTGATACCGATGGGTCGTTTAAGGTTAATTTTTCTATGGCATCACGGAGCAAATCAAATTCAGTTGTTTCTACGGGGT
>JAUPVI010000071.1 GCA_030917105.1 Candidatus Babelota bacterium | reverse complement strand
CCACCGAAGTTCTCGGCGACGCGGTAGATCATCTCCTGGATAAGAACAGTCTTACCCACACCAGCACCACCGAACAAGCCAATGTTGGAACCCTTAAGATACGGACATAATAAGTCGATAACCTTAATGCCTGTTTCGAGAATTTCGTTACTAATGTCCTGGTCAATAAGCGTTGGTGCATTGCGGTAAATAGGCCACTCTTCGCTTCCTTTTACCTGAGCTGTACCGTCAATAGTGCGACCTAAAACGTCAAATACGTGTCCCAAAACTTCAGGGCCGACCGGCACCTTAATAGGCGCTCCAGTGTCAGCAACGGGCACACCACGAGAAATGTTACCAAGCGCCTCAAGGGCTATACAGCGAACTACCCCATCACCGACGTGCTGCGCAACTTCGACACTCACAAGAGAATAGATGCCGCTTTTGTCGCAACTCGGAACTTTGATAACCAACTGGTTATGAATTTGTGGCAACTTTTGACCGGAGAATTGGACGTCAACGATCGTCCCGCTCGTTCGCAGCACAAGGCCCAAGTGATCGTTATTAGCAAACAAAGCATCAAGCGCTTCGGTGCGATTCTGTGCTGTCGACGTTAAGGTAGATTGAAGTTTTGATGTATTCATAATGACCAAAAAGAGTGAAAACCATTGTTTTACTGCGAACATCAAAGTAGGATATGATCCTTCTTTTGTAAAGTAATCGTAACATTTTTATTCTAAGAGCAGTATTCGTATCAACAATATTGTTCTAATGCACAGGTGTGCTAGACTAGCACGCTTTAACAAAAACATCCTCATTTTTTATAATGAAAGTCGCGTTATGATAACACAACTGCTTGCGAAAATTTTCGGTACCAAAAACAGCCGTGAGGTAGCTAGGCTCCGCCGAAAAGTTGCTTTGATTAACGAACTCGAACCGAAAATGATGGCACTCTCTGATAGCGAGCTGACCGAAGTTACAGCGACTCTTAAAGAAAAAGTAAGCAGCGGCCGCACTCTTGAAGACATTCTTCCAGAAGCATTTGCTGCCGTCCGCGAAGCGAGCCGTCGCAGCCTGAACATGCGTCATTACGATGTACAACTTATTGGTGGCATGGCTCTGCATGAAGGCAAAATCGCCGAGATGAAAACCGGCGAAGGTAAAACACTGGTCGCCACACTCGCCCTCTATCTTAACAGCCTGTCCGGCAAAGGAGCACACTTAGTTACTATCAACGACTATTTAGTTCGCCGTGACGCTGAATGGATGAAGCCAATTTATGACGCACTCGGAGTTTCTGTTGGCATCTTGCAGAATAATATGAGCGATGAAGAACGCCAGGCGGCCTATGCTGCTGACATCACGTATGGCACAAACAGCGAATGTGGCTTTGACTATCTTCGCGACAACATGAAGTTTGACCTCAGCAACTACGTCCAACGCGAACACAATTTTGCTATTGTGGACGAAGTTGACTCTATTTTAATCGACGAAGCCCGTACCCCGCTCATCATCTCTGGCCCTGCCGAAAAAAGCAGCTTGTTATATGAGCAAGCAAACAAAGCAGTCTTGAATTTAAAAAAAGATGAAGACTACGAATTAGATGAAAAATCACGCTCGGTACATCTGAGCGAAACAGGTACCGACAAAGTTGAACAGCGCCTTCATGTCGACAATCTTTTCGCACCAGAAAACACCTTAGTTCTGCATCACGTTAACCAGGCCCTTCGCGCGCACACGCTGTTTGCAAAAGATGTAGACTACGTAGTTCGCGAGGGAGAAGTATTGATTGTCGATGAATTTACTGGCCGCATGCTCCCAGGTCGTCGCTACTCAGATGGCCTCCACCAAGCTCTGGAAGCAAAAGAAGGAGTTAAGATCGAACGCGAAAACCAAACACTTGCCTCGATTACCCTTCAAAACTATTTCCGCCTCTACAAAAAGCTTGCCGGCATGACCGGTACTGCATTAACCGAAGCAGAAGAGTTTCACCGTATCTACAAACTAGACGTGGTAGCCATCCCAACCAATAAACCGCTTGCCCGTGTCGATGAACCGGATGCAATCTTCTTGACCCAAAAAGACAAGTTCGAAGCGATTATTGAAGACATCATTGAAACTCATAAAAAAGGTATGCCTATCCTGGTGGGTACCGTTTCGGTAGAAACATCAGAATATCTGGGACACCTGCTCTCCATGCGCGGCATTCAACACGAGATCCTCAACGCGAAACATCACGCCCGCGAAGCGGACATTGTGGCCGGAGCCGGTGAGTATGGCAAAGTTACTATTGCTACCAACATGGCTGGCCGTGGTACCGACATTAAGTTAGGCCAAGGAGTCAAAGAAATTGGTGGATTGCGTATTATTGGTACCGAACGGCATGAAAGCCGTCGTATTGACAACCAGCTCCGTGGCCGTGCGGGACGCCAAGGAGACCCGGGATCATCAAAGTTTTACCTCTCCCTTGAAGACAACCTTATCCGTATATTTGCCGGCGATCGTTTGAAAAACATTATGATTCGCGTCGGCATGGTTGAAGGCGAACGTATCGAACACGATATGGTCTCCCGCAGCATTGAAGGGGCACAGGAAAAAGTGGAAAAACACCATTTTGAATCCCGTAAAAATTTGATTGAATACGATGACGTGCTCAACCAACAACGGAAAGTTGTATACGACTATCGTCGCCAAATCTTAGAAGGCGGCGAACACACCGCCATCATCGTTGAAGAAATTATTCACGACCTCGTTGAGTCTTTAGCTGCTACGCATCTTCCACGCAGTAATAGTACACTGCAAGAACGTGCCAGCTTCTTCGACGCACTCGCGACAATAACCGGTGTAAGTGAAGCTGCGATTGCAGGAGCATTCGCCTCACCAGTACGTCATGTAAGCGCAACAGAATCGTTAGCTGAATTCCTGAAAAGCGAGTATCAAAAGCTGCGCGCCCACATCAATCCGGAAGTTATTAATGAAGCTGAAAAGTGGTTGCTCTTGGAGTTAATCGACCAGTATTGGAAGATCCACTTACAAGTGCTCGACTCACTCAAAGAAGGTATTGGGCTCCGTGGCTATGGCCAAAAGAATCCGCTTATTGAATACAAAAAAGAAGCATTTGATACGTTTGTAAGCATGATGAACGCAGTTAAAACTGATGTTGTTACCCGCATATTCCATATCAACGCAAACCTTTTCTCCAGCGAACAAATCGATGCTATTGAAAAAGAGCGTCTTAGAGAACTAGAAAATGCTAAAGAGTCTGGCCCAGCTGAAACGGGCGAGGCCGTTAGCATGAAGGTTGCACCGATTAAGCGAGAACTTGCTAAAGTGGGCCGCAATGATGTGTGCACTTGCGGGTCGGGGAAGAAATATAAAACCTGCTGTGGCAGACGGTAAAATAATAAAAAGGGGCGGGTAAGACGCCTGCCCCTTTTTATTGCTCGCTATAAGTTGCTTGTGAGCACAAGGAATATCTTGCCGAAATTTCTAAATAATCCTGAATAAATGCCACATCTAAAGAGCTACTGCGAGACAGGGCTACGTCACTAAGTACCGTGTCCACACCTTTAAAGGCCTCATAGAGCGTTTCTCGACCAGAACATTTACGCCTAATTTTCGCCTTAGAGTTCGGAGTAAGCAATATTTCAGAATCGCTCTCGAAACATCTATCCCAACACTCCAAAAGCTCAGATTTAACAGCCGCAAGACGCACACCCTCTTCCAGTTGGATCGCAAGAGCGTTCAACTTACACCAGAGCCCGTCGGCACTCCCCTGTTCTTCGAGCATACCATCCACACGTTTTATACAATTATCAAGTTGCTTTTTAGCAGAAGAGCACTCATTCCCAAGCAATGCCCAAAAGTCTTCACTAAGCAAAACTGCTCCTATAACATCTTTTAATAACCGACAACGATCGATGTCGCGGAAGGGAAACTTCAGAACAGCATCCATCTCCTTATTAAGCCACTCTAAAACCTGTCCTGCTCTGTAACTATCAGTAGCAAAAGCAAGAAACACCGTGCTCACTTCTTTACTAGGTTCATCTCCATGATGCATGCATTCAAGTACCTGAGCACTACATTGCGTCCACGCACAATAATCAGGTTTAAGGCGTTTTTTGGCGATACTACCAGCAGCTGGCGGCAACGCTTTTTCACACGATTTTTTTTCACTACTCTCATCAAAACCCCGAAAACAAACAGCATAAAGCGGCGATGTTAAGAACTCCGAAATTGACATAGATGTCCCACATGAAGCAGCAGGCGAGAAAAGACGATCAGCTTCAACCTCAACTCCCATCGATGGACCAGCTTCAACAGTAAGATTTGCTGTCAGCTCCGGTGTCATTACAACAGCTCCTATCGACACCTCATCAAGAGCACACAGATCCAAATCAGCCCCCTTTTGCCTCTCAGCAGGAAGGATCTCAACTGACAATGTAGAAACATCCAGCTGAGAAATTGGTCGCCTCTCACAGGGAGCAATTGCAACTTTCCCACCGCTCTCCAAGCTCAGCTCATTCCTTCGATCAGAAAGCGCTTGATCTTCGGTAGCTGCTTGAACCCCCACCTCACTCATCTGCGGAGCAATGACCCCATCAACCCCTACCGAGGACTCTTGCAAAATTGAAAAGGAATCTTCTGGTTTTATGCGCACAGTAACGGTTCTTATAACTGATTCGCTCATTGCAGGAGCTACCGACTCACTAACATGGATGCACAATTGTTCCGGCATACCCTCCGCTCCCGGACGACTTACACTATCCTTAGCAATCGTTACAGGCCTCTCCTGCTGACCATGGGTCGCAGATAGACCACGAAAGCTGAGGGCGGCCGCTAGAAGACTAACTCCCGCCCCACCCAGAAGCTTCAGAGCAGGGCCGTCTAAAAATAGTGGGCCTGAACGAAAACTCCGAAGTCCGGAAATTTGAAGCCCTCTCCGGCTCCTATAGAGATCATGTGCTCTTTTTCCATAGTAGCCGGCCGCCATCAGGCTAGCTACTAAAGCAGTACGCAGCGTAGCGCGGGTTAGCCGACTCTGAGGCATTATAGAAGTATTTAAAAAAAGAAGGAGTGCGGCAAGCAGCACCCCTTTTATCATTGTTTTCACATTAAACTTTCAAGAATTGAGGGTTCTTTACATACAGGTAGTATAGAGGATAATACTCACTCTGTGAAAAAAAACATCTCAATAGGGCAAAAAAAATTAAATTAAGGCGTCAATTTTCTCCGCAAACTGCTTTTCGGTTGCCCCACCGCCTACAATCCGGTCTTTTTCTGCACCACTTTTGATAAATACGAAGGTCGGCACCCCCTGAATACGGTAATTTGTAGCAACTCCACCGAGATTATCGATATTTACCTTAGCAAAAATGGCCGCATCTTTGTAGCGCTCAGCAAGCTTTTTATAGAGGGGGGCTATCGTACGGCAGGGCCCACACCAGGTAGCATAAAAATCAATAATCACCGGCTTTGATGAGCCTTTGATAAGGGCGGTAATTTCCTGGGTCGATCGCATTTCATGAACAATTCCAGGAGCATAAGAATGCTCTAAGCCGGGTTTTTTAGCATCTTCTTGTACAGCGAAGCCAGTCTGTTCTTCGATTGCCGGGGCAGTAGTGACTCCCTCTTTCTTTTCCAAATCCCTCTTCATCGTTAACTCATCACCCATGTGCCCTGGCTTATAGCCCGCTTGCGCCAAGAAATCATATGCTTGAAGCGCACTACGGCACCCATCTCCGGCG
>JAUPVI010000004.1 GCA_030917105.1 Candidatus Babelota bacterium | reverse complement strand
ATATGATGTTTATTCTTTCAACAAACTACCCCGACCGCATCGACAAAGCACTTCTTAACCGTATCGACCCATCAAACCGCATTCGCTTTACCGTACCAGGCGAAGAACAGTTGCGTGCTTTGCTTGATGTGTACCTAAAGCAACACATCTTAGACAACGGCTTTACGTTGCACACCGACATCATTAATGAAAAAGCAATGCTTGGTCAGCGGCTGAAAGGACTTGTTGGTCGGCAAGTAGACTCGTTGGTTGCACAAACAATCTATTCGATGCTTGCGCAAGGCAAAACTGAGCTCAACGCACAGACGCTGGAAAATGCAATTCTACAAGCAAGACAACCCGAAGATTTGTCTGCTTTTTAGTGCAGCCCACACATTCCAAGCAACGAACTCATATTCTTTAATAAACCGTGTCGCCAAAGACAAATGCTATCATTCTTTTCATAGATAAACACGCCGTGATTGCCATGCTTCATGTCCCATGCAAAGAATTGCGGATTTTTGATTCCAAGCTCAAAACCAAGGGCCTTTACATCATGAGCATCGTTCAGATTCACCTCTTTGCGCGCTACGCTGCTATTTAAGATTTTACGAACGTTCTTATTGAATGCTGCCGATTCCATATCTTTGCAAAAACCTTCAGGATGCTCCCAAATATTTTTCTTATGCATGCTGCATTCTTGGCGATCAAACCCTGCAACCCCAAGCAAATGGTCAAAGTCTGGATTGTCGATCAAGTAGGTCGCCCGATCAAAACCAAAGCCTGTATCATGGCCAAGCTCATGCAAAACCATCTGAGATAAACCATCTAAGGAATGGTATCGCAATATTTTATGAGGCAATCCGGTGACGGTATCTATTAGACCTCGTTCATGATCGCTCAACGTAGTGCTCGCTATACGCTCTGCCATGTGTCACCTCTCTTCTGCCTGGTTTTAAAAGGGTTTTGTTGAATAGTAAGCGCATCCTAATGCCAACAAAGAGGCAATGACAATATTTAAGTAAAAATAAGTAAAAAGAGATGGTTTCTACACCAATTCAGTAATCAGTCGATTCATAGAAAGTGGCGCCGCACCGCTAATAAGCAGCACATTGTCAGAAGGAGCCAAGAGGCGCTCTACTTGCCCTTGCACGTCGCTCCATTCTGGAGCAAACCAAATATTCATCGTTGCCGGAGCTACAGCACGAATTGGACGCGTATCTTCACCAACCAAAACAATATCAGAAATACTGCGTGTTTTAATGAGTTCCCGCCCCACATGGCGATGCCAGAATGATGTCCGCGCACCCAAATAGGGGATCATGCCAAGTACTGCAATTTTACGAGACTGCAATGTGCCGCTCTCGTGAACCGCATGCAAAGATGCTTTGACACTTTCAGGGCTAATACTATGCGAATCTTGCATTAACATGCCCCGACCGTCGCGCAATGCGTACTGATGCAGTCCACCGGCTGTTGGTATATAGGCTGCAAGGCCTTTTACCATGACTTCAAACGGTACATACAAAAAATGCGCGAGTGCGCTCGCAGCCAACGCACCATATACAAGTCCACGATGGTGGCCAGACAAAATTACCTCACGCTCATAATCATACACACGTAGCACAAGCTTTGTTTTATTCATGCCATGTTCGTCACGAAAGAGCGTTACCTTGCGTGCCGTTACCACGTTTTTATTTTTTAATCCAAAACGAACCACCGGATGCTCGTAAAAATGAGAGGTCAACATTGGATAATCGCCGCACACAATACCAACCTGGCTTGGGCTAAAATAAGAGAATATCTGTTGTTTTTCACTCGCGATATGATCAAGCCCGCCACTATCTTCCAAATAAGCAGGGCAAATTGCAGTAATAATCGCTATTGTCGGCCGCATAAGGTCGGCACAGCGACGCATTTCACCAGGGGGCATAGTGCCTACTTCAAATACTGCCGCAAGGTGCTTGCTCGTAATGTGCAGCATTTTTATAGCAAGTTCAGCTACCGAAGAGATGCCCGCTGGAACAACCAAGACCGGCAAGCGGTCCACCGCAAAGATAGCAGTCAGCATATCAACCGTTGTTGTTTTACCCAGCGACCCGGTCACCGCAACAATAGGCACCAAACACTGTGAGCGCCAGGAAGTAGTCGCTTCAAATAATGCTTGCCGCGTATCAGGGAGTATTAAAAACTCAAGATTTTTCCAAGCATCTACCGGTAAAGCCATAATCTGTTGGTAATGGTGCGGCGCAACCACCACAGTAGAAACACCGTTTGCACGTGCTTGCAAAAAAAAATCAGTAATGTCTGGAATAGTCGGATCCAAGTTCCACCAAGTAGCTCCGGAAACCACAAGCTCAGAACGAGGCGTGATAGGTACCAGCGATGCGGTTGCAAGGTGCAGTGGGATAGGAACGGTATTTCCGTTCTCATCAAATCGCACATAACACGAATCGGCAATCAATGAACTTATGAAAAGTGCATTAATATGCATAGTAAGGAACTCCTGCTTGCAACTAATAAATTTACGAGCACAGCTTACGCTATTGCGCAGCAGTGTCAAGAAAAAACGCGGTTAATCGCGAAGCACTCGTCGTGGCTTGCCTCCTTGTGCTGCTGCCACGTAGCCGTCACGCTCTAACATCTCAATTAAACGGGCCGAACGATTAAAACCCACGCGATACTTGCGCTGTAGAAGCGAAATTGAGATCTCATCAACTGACAGTAGAAACTCGCGTACTTCATCATAAAGAGGGTCATTCAAATCTTCATCACTCTCGGTATGCTGCGCTACTACCTGCTTAAGCGAGAAATACGAAGCTGGGCGCAGAGCTTTCAAATAGTCGGTTAATCGGTCAATTTCTGCATCGGTAACGTATGCTCCATGAAGGCGCTGTACGCCGCCCATGCTGCTCGGGCTCATATAGAGCATATCACCTCGCCCCAAGAGCTTTTCGGCTCCGGATGTATCAAGAATTGTGCGAGAATCAATTTTGCTTGAAACACGGAACGCAACACGGCTCGGGAAATTTGCCTTAATTAAACCAGTTACCACATCAACCGATGGCCGCTGAGTAGCCACAATCATATGAATGCCTGCAGCACGCGCCATTTGTGCAATACGAGCAATAAGCGTTTCAATCTCTCGACCGCCAACCATCATCAAATCAGCAAGCTCATCAATCATGATTACCATGTATGGCATGCCGTGCACGTGAATCCCAATTTCCCGCTCTTTGGCAAAACACATCGCTTTATCCAATTTATGGTACTCCGCAATATTACGTACGCCAACTTGCGCCATCAATTCATAGCGAAGTTCCATTTCTTCCGCCACCCATTTCAACACTGGGCCGACATCAGCCGGATTTGTCACAATCGGAAAAAGCAAATGAGGAATATCGGCGTATGGCGCAAATTCAAGCCGCTTTGGGTCAATAAGAATCATACGCACCTTATCTGGCGTCACCCGCGCCAGCAAACTTACCAGCATCACGTTCATACCAACTGATTTTCCAGAGCCAGTTGCCCCTGCTACCAGCAAATGCGGCATCGTCGCTAAATCAGCAATTACGGGATTACCAGTAATATCAACCCCTAGTGCCAACGGCAAATGAGCACGAGAACCGGCAAGCCCTTCCTGCCCTATCAGGTCACCAAACATAACTGAGTCTCTTTTTTCGTTTGCTATTTCAAAGCCAACAACCGACTCTCCAGGAATAGGAGCAAGAATGCGAATACTAAGGGCTTTCAAACTGAGGGCCAAATCATCCTCAAGTGCCAAGATGCGGCTTACTTTTGTACCAACTTCTGGCTCGTACTCAAATAAAGTAATTACCGGTCCTGGCTTAATTTTAAGCACTCGACCGGTAATCCCGAAATGGGTAAGCTTCTCCTCTAAAATAGATGCCCGCTCCCGACATCGTGCCATAAAGGCTTCATCCTGTTGCGTTGCACCGCATGCATCAAAAATTTCATTGAGCGGTGCAAGATCAAAAGGCAACGGTGGCTCCTGCGGCTCTACTGTCTCAAGTAAGCTTTGGTCAGCTTTTGCTCCATGAAAGCCGCCACCACCATCGCCACTGCCACTTTCATCATCACCTTCGTCATCATCATCCGCTTCTTCATCTTGATCATCCATTTCTTCATCTTCAGCATCCTCTTCTTCTAGCGGCTCAGCATCATCTTCTACGGCAAGAGTCTGTGCAGCATCCCCTCCCCTGCTCGGCTCGGAACCATCAAACATCACGGCATCTTCCTGAGCCTCTTCTTCTTCGTCATCAAAAACAAATGACTCATGCGGCACGCTTTGTGGCGCAAATGAAGACCCATCGATTGGTGCAGCGGAAGATAGCTGCGCGCTTGCTTCAGCAATGTCGCTAATTTCGATATGTTCTGATAGCTCGGGCTTTTTCCCAAGTGGACAATGAGCCCCGGCCGGAATTGGGTCAACATCAGGAATATGGTATACATCTTGCTCGCGCACTCGCTCTTGCGTTGCCGGCCTCACCGGAGGTTGCGGTGGCATTTTATTATATGCATCTGCAGAGCGCGGCCACAAATGCGTAATGCCCGTGCGCAAAAAATACCATGTTAATGAAACACCATAAAATCCATACAAAAGAGCCGTTGTAATTCCATACACAAACTGACGAAGTGTCAGTCGAACAAACACAAGCGAAGAAAAGAATAATGTGGTCCCCGCAAGAAGCCCAGCACCCACCGCACCAATGCCGCTCAAATAAGCACAGAGTCCATTGCCAACAATGCCGCCACCTGCAACACCAAGATGAAAAATCGATCTCAACACAGCCAGTGAGCTAATAATAACGCTGCCGGAAAGTAATTGTATTACATAGTAGGCCGCCCGCTTATCAGAGCGCACAAAAAGTGCTTTTAAAAACATGGCTACTAAAACCCATGCTGCCGGACCAGCAATCACAAAAAGCCAAGCTGCGCAGTGAGCACCGAGCGCGCCGCACCAATTGGTACCCGCAGTTGATGGCAAGACCATAGTAAAAAAAGAAGAATCTTGTGCATTAAAACTTGCAAGCGCCAAGAACAACCAAGCACATCCAGCAACGCCAAGCACTAACCGAATATCACGCAATTCAGGTAATGGCTGCGCCGGCTCATGAGGAAGCGAACAACGTTCGGCTGATGCATACCGAGCAAGAGGCGATACCGCGCGGACCGGTGGTTTTTGCGGAGTTTGTATCATAAGAATGTCCTTTCTTGGGTGGTTGCTTTTTTGATCATTGAATGGAAATCATACGAGGAGTTTGTTGCTTTGCACAAGAGACGAGTAGTTAAAATTAAAATATCCGCAGAAATAAGCGCCAGAAAAAGCGTATAGAGAGAATATTTCAAATTTCTTGTGCCAGCATTACCAGTTCATTACAGTTATTGCGCGCAAATCCACGCAAAAATTCAATTTACAGCGAGAACAGAGGAAAAAAACCGTATGAAGAAAAAAATCATACAGAGCCTTTTAGCACTGACCACTTTTTCTAGTATTTGCATGCTCGAAGCCACTGCGGTAAACAAAACCTTTATGATGAGTCGCGGTAGCATAAGCAATAATACACTAATCAGCAAGACGGGCTGCATGCGCAACCGCATACGAAAAGGCAAGCTTGGTTGCACGCTCGCTGCGGCTGCTTTCTATCGCCAATCATACAACAATACCAAACTTGCACAGTACTTTGGTGACGGAACTTCTGCAAATCCAAGCGCCATGATTGATGTAGCTCTCGGCTCAGGAGTAACAACTGGCTTAGTGAGTGGACAGATTGACGTACAATCAACCTCATCAAGTGATAACACGCATGAAATGTACGGCACGGTGCTTCTTAATCCACAGCGACTTGAAATGGGTGCGCAACTGCAATGGAACCAAAGCCTTGGCAATTTTGTTGATGGTCTCTGGGCATCGGTCTCCAGCGCAATCGTATATGTACGCACACACACAGGAGCAACCTATGCTAATGCAGTCGCAAACTCATTGGCTACCGCAGCAAAAGGTGGCGGCAAAGGCCTTTCTGATTTCTTTGGCGGAAAAAGCCTCGATAAAACAATCCCAGTAACACAAGATGCTCTCACTAAACAAGTCCTAACGACTACCAACAATAGCACAACGGAAGTTGCCGATGTACGCTGCGCACTTGGTTATACTCTCTTAAAAGAAAAAGACTACCGCATGGATGCATCGATCAACGCACTTATTCCAACCGGCACTAAGCCGACCGGCTCAGTTGCTTTTGAGCCAAATGTTGGCAATCGAAGCGTTTTTATTGGCGGCGGCTTAAGTGCACAATTCAACTTATGGCGCAGTGACGACAAGAGCAGTTCCGTCAGCATGCGCGCCGGATTTGATTACAACTATGGTTTTGGCGCCCAACAGATTCGCACAATTGGCATGACCAACACATCAAGTGGTGATGTCGCGCAAGGTCAATACAGCTTGGTTGGCTCTAACGGCACTACGCACACCATGCCACTTGCAAACGTGTCAACGCTTGCAGTAAGCGTGGTTCCAGGCAGCCGCCTAGAAAGTATCGTTGGCTTCTGCTATCGCCACAATCGCTTC
Source organism: Candidatus Babelota bacterium (assembly GCA_030917105.1). Taxonomy (GTDB): domain Bacteria; phylum Babelota; class Babeliae; order Babelales; family JAUPTZ01; genus JAUPTZ01. The sequence continues at coordinate 16,000 of JAUPVI010000004.1, read as the reverse complement.
ACCGCAAACGTCACTTACAACTTGTTCTACGCTCAACAAGAATCACTGACACTCAAGGGAAGCTGGAATAATACGCAATACGCAAACATCGTCTCCAGCGGCTTTGTAACGGGAAGCGGCTCTCCTGCATTTACGGCCGGCACCAGCGCTTTTAATTTTAGCGCCACCGCTGACTACTACGCAACACCAGTAACGGTGGGTAACCCAATTCTAAATCCAGGCAATACTGCTGGCACATACGCCCTTGATTTAGACACTGCTACAACACCAATACAAGTAATTCATAAAGTTGGTATCGACACAGGATACCGCTTTCAATTCTCGATGCCTGTCCACACAGCTATCGGCGCAGAAGTTGATCTTTCCTCAAACAACACTTCGGTTAATTCCTGGGCTGTATGGGCAAAACTTGGCTTTAGCTTCTAATCATTTTCACTCAACAGAAGAGGAGGCGGCAGAGAAACATGTCGCCTTTTCTTTTTTCGACCATGTCAGAATCCACAGTATCCTGTTGTTTGCGCCGTGTAATTTTTCTGCATCCACCACACTGAGAATGAAATGAAACATTCACCAGCAAAAAGCTAGAGTTTTATTATGTTTTTGGATGGTTTGCGTGCGCAAAAACCGCTCAACGAGAGGGCTTTGAAAAAAAAATATTTCAAAATTCTTGTATTCAGCGCACTCTTCTCTCTAAGTTGATTTTGCACGAGACAACGGTCACTGAAGAAGCAAATTGACGTGTACGCTTCATCGCAAGCGCGTCAAATCAGTGGAAATTAAGAGTAGTAACAATATAGGAGCACTAGTATGAAGAAAAAAATCATACATGGCCTCTTGGCAGCATTAACACTTGCAAGCACCACAATGTTTGCAGCTAATGTTAACCAAACATTCATAGCACATCGCGGAACAATCAGCGACAATACGTTGGTTAGCCGCGCTTGCCACAGAATGCATAATAAAAGTAAAGACGCGATCGGAGCAGTTGTTAGCGCAGCAGCTTTCTATCGTCAATCTCACAACCACGTAAAGCTTGCCCAATACTTTGGTGATGGCACAGCTGCAGTTCCTACCGGTTTGATTAATGTAGCGACTTATGCAGCTACAACAACTGGTTTGAACAGCGGTCAAATCGATCCACAAACTGCTACTAACATCGCAAGTAACATGAGCGGCAGCGTAGCACTAAGCCCACGTCGCATTGAAGCCGGCGCACAACTACAATGGTCACAATCATTGGATAAGTTGGTTGAAGGCCTTTCGTTTGACGTATCTGCACCAGTTACGTACGTACGCACTTCTCTGCGTCCAACCTACACTGGCACAGCGAACGCGTTAGCAGCTAGCTTAGGCGGAACAAAGGGTCTTGCTAACTATTTCGGTGGTGAAAACCTTGGTAAATCTGTAGTTGTTGGTACCACATACGCAGTAACGCTTACACAAGCCGCACTTGCAAAAGCTATCATCAACCCAACTCACGTTAACACAACGCAAGTTGCTGACGTTAAAGTTGCTCTTGGTTACACTTTCTTGAAGAAAGCACGTAGCTACCGCTTGGGCGCTCTTTTGACAGGTAACATCCCTACTGGCAAAAAACCAGCTGGCGTTTACGCATTTGAACCATTAGCAGGCAGCCGTCACTTCTCACTTGGTGGTGGTCTTGATGCTTGGGCAAACTTGTGGAGAGCTGAAGATGGTAAAACATCATTCAACGTTCGCGCAAATGCTGTATACAGCTACGGATTCGCTGCAGAAGAAATTCGTACTCTTGGCTTGACAAACTACACAACTGGTCGCATCGCTGATGGTCAGTACATTGTAGTTGGTGACGAAGGCACTGTAAACATGATGCCTTTGGCTAACGTATCAACACTTGCAGTAAAAGTAACTCCACGCAGCCGCGTAGAAGCTACTGCTGGCTTGACGTTCAACTATGAGCGTTTTGCCGCAAGTGTATCGTACAACTTGTTCTACAACCAAGCTGAAAAGCTTGAATTGACAGGTGCGTTCGATCAAACAACCTACGGCACTATAGCTAAAACCGGCTTTGATGGATCGCCAACTGCTGATGACCTTGCAGGCGCAGCAAACCTCAACACGTTTGCGCTTCCAGACGGTGGTACAACTAAAGCATTCAGCCCGAACAGCGAAATTCTCGCTCCTGGCCTTGCTTCGAGCTCCAACGTTCAAGCTCTTGACCTTGGCGCTGCTACAACTCCTGAACAAGTTGTACACAAAGTTGGCGCTGACTTGTCTTACGGCTTCGGCGGTTCAATCCCAGTTCGCGCTGCGGTTGGTGGTGAAGTTGAACTTTCTTCAAACAACGCTTCCATCAATTCATGGGGTGTTTGGGCGAAGGTCGGCTTCGGCTTCTAAGCTGAATCGATTCGACTCAGAAATTAGGGCGGCAGAGCAATCTGCCGCCCTTCTCTTATTTTTCCCTATTGCTCAAAGCCCCCTTGATAAACTAAAATGCACAACGAAACTCGAGAAGAGGACGTGTACATGAACACAAAGAAAAAAAAGAATCTGCCGATAGGCATCAGTTCATTTGAAACACTTATTTCTGAAGACTGTCTGTATATAGACAAAACAGAACTCATTTATCGGCTCATCACAACTACAAAACGTTACTTTCTCGCGCGACCACACCGCTTTGGTAAATCATTGCTTATCTCAACACTGAAGGAAATTTTTTCCGGCAACAAAGAGCTCTTCAAAAACCTCTGGATCGGACAAGAAAAGCATTATAAGTGGAAAGAACACCCGGTTATAACAATAGATTTTTCAATGATTGCCCATAAAAATGCCGGACTCTTAGAGTCAGGACTTGCAGCAGAACTAGACATCATTGGCCAGAACTTTGGCATCAAGTTATTTAAAACAAAAGGCATTACAGAAAAAACAAAGTTTCTTGTTCGATCATTGGCCGAAAAACGTGGGCGCATAGTCATACTCATCGATGAATACGACTATGCATTAGTTAATCACATAAATAATCCAGAACTTGCACAGCAAAATAGGGATATCCTACGATCCTTTTACTCTTGCTTTAAGGGATTAGACGAGCATTTACATTTTGTTTTTTTTACTGGCGTCAGCAAATTTTCAAAGACCTCAGTTTTTTCTGGCCTAAATAATCTCAAGGATATCTCGCTAACCCCTGCTTTCGCCACATTATGCGGCTACACAGAAGATGAAATACTTCAGAATTTCCCTGCCTACATAGCAGACTTTGCTACTGTCAGTAATCGCTCCGCAGAGGAAATAATGAATGAGATGCGAACATGGTATAACGGGTACCGATTCTCTCGAGCCGAAGCAAAAGTCTACAACCCATTCTCTGTTTTTCACTATTTAGATGAACAGCACTGTGGAAATTACTGGTTTGCTTCTGGCACACCAACGTTTCTTGTAGATCTGGTCAAAAGCAACCTCCCTATTTTTAGCGAAGTAGATCATTGCTGGGTAGATGACTCGACTCTCGACTCATTTGATATAGGGACTCTCCCGCTGACAACACTCTTCTACCAGACAGGCTATCTAACGATTGAAGACTTTCAACCAGAATCAAACTTATACAAGCTTACCTATCCCAATGAGGAAGTGCGGCAATCGCTTAATAAATACCTAATCAGTATGATGCTCAACATAAAAAACGCGGAAACAGCCACTGTTGCCACCAGACTAAAGCAAGTTTTGCAGCGCGGCGACATTCCTCAGTTTTGCGAAACCCTACAAATATTATTGGCCCACATCCCCTGCCAAATTCACGTCCAGGAAGAAGCCTATTACCATTCATTATTTCACATGATTTGCATGATGCTTGGCATAGACGTTGCTTCGGAAGTTTCTACAAGCAAGGGGCGCGTAGACCTTGCATTACAAACACCAGCCGCCATATACCTATTCGAGCTAAAGCTTGGAGAGAGCCCATCAAAAGCTATTACACAAATCAAAGAACGGCGATACTATGAAAAATATCTTAGTCAAAAAAAACCAATCTATCTCATCGGCATGTCATTTGATTATCAAGATAAAAAACTCGCCTATATTTGGGAGCTCCTTACATAAGAACCAAACGCTTGCCTTCAATAACCGCTCTTGACTAGCCTTCCGCGCATTATAAGTTATCTCTAATCAACGGAAGCAGTATTACTATGAAAAAAATTGCAACTCTAGCGCTCAGCGCGGGCTTAATGACCATCCCTGCACTCAGTGCCACGGTAGCCAACAAAACTTTTATGGCGGCGCGCGGTGCCGTTAGTGACAACTGCCTTCTCAGTATGGGAGTCAAGCCACTCAAGAGTAAGGCCGCGGATGCCCTAGATGGTGATTTAAGCATCGCCGCCTTCTACCGTGCCTCTTACAACAACACGAAACTAGCGCAATATTTCGGTGGGGGTACTAATTTGATACCAACCGGCACCATAGAAGTAGCACCGCTCGGTGCCAGCAGCACTACCGCATTATACGGCACACAGATTGATACCATCTCGTCAGACTCTGTCAGCGCAGGCAAAGCGCCAATGTACGGCACCGTTTTTCTCGACCCTTATCGCACCGAAACTGGCGCACACCTCCAGTGGGTACAAGGACTCAATAAACTAGCAAAGGGATTGTGGTACATCATTGCCCTGCCTATAACAGTTGTCTACACCAACACGCAAGCCATCTATCACAGCACCGCAAACACTACCAGCTCAGCAGCAAAGGGCACCGGCAAAGGGCTCGCAGACTTCTTTAACGGTAGTGACCTTGGAAAAACATCGCCGGCCTCTCAAGTTGCCCTCTCTCGCCAAGTACTCAGCACCAGTAGCGATAGCAATTACGCTATTGGTATTGCTGACCTTAAAGCATCACTTGGCTACACCCTTATGGAAAGCAACAAGATTCATCTTGATTGTTGCCTACACACTGAACTCCCGACTGGCAATAGAGCCTCTGGCCGCTTCCTCTTTGAGCCTCTCTATGGACAACGCAATTTTTCTATGGGCGCTGGCGTAAACTCCGAATATGTTTTGTGGCAAAATAATGCAATCGGGGCCAGCCTTGAGGTATACGCCTGCGCAAAGTACACCTTCTGTTTTCCTGCCGCACATATGCGCACGCTTGGTATTTACAGCAATATCAATGGTAGTCTTCCCCAAAGCCAGTACATATTGGTCGGCAAATCACAAACGAATGAAGTGCTTCCTGTTGCAAATGCCTCTACCGTTCTCACTAGAACGAACCCAAAAAGCCGATTCGATGCCTTTACCGGTCTCTGCTGCAACTACAAGGGATTTACCGCTGACCTCGCCTACAACTTCTTTTATAGCACTGCAGAAAATCTTACTTTAGATACAGCATGGGACGAAGGAGCATGCGGCGTCGCCAACACCGGGCTTGCTGATGGCGCAATTAGTGCCTCCAGCCCTTTTATACTTACCAATACTGCACTCATCATTGGCAATGCCATTCTGCGCCCCGGCAACCGCAGCAACAGTAACTATGCAGACTTTACTCCTGCTTCAACGCCAGCGCAGCTCATTCATAAATTTGGCTGCGGTTTTGGCTATCGCTTTGGCACTCGTATTCCAATGCGGATTGGTGCCGGTGGCGAGGTTGATGTGAGTGGAGATAACCATTCGGTTAATTCATTGGGCGCGTGGATAAAGGTTGGCCTCTGTTTTTAATGAGGGGATATACGCTATCCACTACTTCAATAACGCCTCAATACGAAGTTTCGAGTGGATACACTCACAAGCTAAAATCATGCAAGAGCCCTATGTAATAAGCTGCTGCGCCCATCCTGGCCTACCCCTCCCGCTCAAACATGCGTTTTTTTGCTGCGCAAAAAGCCGAACTCGCTCCTTGGGGCAGCCCGGCCCGCGGCTCTCGCAGGTACAAAATAAAATCGTATCTTACGCCTAGTTGTGGGAGCGAAAAGGGTCCCCTTGAGGCAAATACGGGTTTTGCCGAGCAGCCCCAAACGGGCTACCTAAGCGAGGCAAAAGAGTTTGAAGCCGAACGGGGGACCTTTTAAGCCCCATTAAAAACTTCGTTCTCTGCCAAGGCTAAGGCATAACCACAAAAGAATGGATAAGATAGGCGGGGCCCAAGCGGAGTACCTCTATGACAAACTATTGCAATTAAATTTAGCGCAATAGTACAGTCGCGAACGAAGTAACTCGCTTCTCCCGCCTGAATGCGCGGAAGGTTGTTGAAATGGAGGTTGATATGAATAAAAAATTCCTGTGCGGAGCGCTCCTCTGCGCCGTTGCTGCGAGCACGCACGCAAAAATTGAAAGTAACAAAACATTTATGCGCTCGCGTGATTCTCTCAGCCACAACCTGCTGATGGGTCTTGCCGGCAACTCCTGGCGTAAAGATAAAAAGAACAGCATGGGCAGCACGTTGTCCGGCACCAGCTATTATCGCCAGTCATACAACACCCGCGACCTTGCAACCTACTTTGGTGGTGGACAAGCTATTAATGACGACCAACGTGGTCAATTAGCAATAGCGGCCGGTGAATCACCAATCTTATCACCCGTTGCTGCTGGATTTGAATACGACTCTGAATACCTCTACTCATCTGCCCTTGACCACATGGCTACTGCCGGAGTTACTGGCGGAATGTTTGGTAAAATCAACTTCAGTCCCGTCCGCACCGAGTATGGTACCCATATCAGCTGGCAACAAGATCTTGGCTTCATTACACCACGTCTTTCGCTCAACATTGATATCCCTGTAGTGCGAGTAAATCATAATTTAAACGCAGCATTTGAGGGCTACGCACACACTGAAGGCACGGCTGGACCTGTTGGCGGCACGCTTCAAAACTATTTTAGCGGCGCAACATTGACCAAAAGTTCTACCGCCACTCAGCAAGCGTTGAAATACATGCTTATAGATGGAAAATCGCATGGTTTTACCGGCGTTGCAGATATTCAAGTTGGACTTGGCTACAACTTCTACAGCGACCCTACTTTCCGCATCAACACCAAAGGGTATTTCGTCTTACCAACTAATGGCAAACTTAACGCAATAAACCTCTTTGAGCCAACGCTTGGTAGCGGTCACGTTGCTATTGGCTTGAACACAAAAATCTCTGCAAAGTTATTTCGCAGCGAGGACAAAGCCCATAAAGTAACTGGTATTGCTGCTTTTGATTTCCGCTATCTCTTTAACGCCGACAAAACACGAACCCTTGGCATCTACGACTTCTGGTTTAACCTAATTGCAACTGGCAGCCAGTATCGCAACTTGGCTACTTCCGGCTCTGCCTATGCAATACCATCGGCAAATGCTTTGACCCGTACCGTAACGGTAAATCCAGGACAAATTTTTGATGGAGTTCTGGGAGCCCGTTACAATTACAAAGGGCTTGGCGTATCGTTCTTCTACAACTTCCACGCACACAGCAATGAATCAGTTGTACTGGCACCAACCAGCCGCTGGGTTGATAACTCGTACTACATGCTCCCTCGTGGCAAGGATGTAACAAGCATTACTCTTGGTAGTGATGGCCACACCTACGGCGGCGGCATTCTGCAAGAAGGCAATATGACTTCCTATAACGGTGGATCAACCTACAATGCCTCTCAATACTATGTGACTACCGCCGCTTGTACCACAGGCAGCGATGTCACCCATAAAATTTCAGCCGTTGGCGAATGGCATTACCGCAATTTCTATTTCCCTATCAACATGAGCGTTGGTGCTGATTATGAAATGGCCGGTCTTACCCATAGCAATAACGGAGTCCATTCATGGACAGCCTGGAGCAAGCTCTGTATCTGCTTCTAATTTTCCACCGACTAAAACAAAAGAGGCCGGGAGTTTTCCCGGCCTCTTTTGTTTTTTAAATTCTTAGTGAAGTGATCTAAAAATCAATCCATCCCACTTACGGCACACTTTTTCAAGATGTTCTGGATCAAGATCTTGCTTGCGCGCTACTTCGGTATTTACTACTGCCTGGCGACCTTTCAGGTCACGAAACAACGGCAACTTGCTCAGCGGCACCCCTTCAACAAGAAGTTTGTATGCATATTCAACCGCATACTCTCCCATCGATTCGTATGAAGCACCGTATCCAAGTGCAGCACTCCGCGCAACCGGCTCAATAAGTCCGCTAAAAAGAGTCTTTTTATGCTTGGTACACAAATCACCAAGCGACTCATAAATATTAAATGTTGTGGTTCCCTCTGGAAGCATAAGGGTATCAAAGCTATCAACATTTTTTTCCACATACGTATATAACTCGGCAAGGGTTGGAGCCGCATAATGGCTAACCGTTACCCCTTTTGACTCACATACGGACTTGATTGCGGCAAGCTCTTCTGCTATCCAATCTGGCCGGCGATGTGCACCATTCAAGCTAATTTGCTCAGAAACCACCAAGAGCGACTTCATGAGCGGCTTTGACTCACACAGAAACTGTACTGATTTTTCAGTTTCGTATGCGTTATACAAAATGCCGGTCATGTTGTGAGCAATAAGATCTTCCGGACTTTCGCCCAGCCCGTAGGCGAAGGGATCGGTGATTCCAACAAAAATATGCGGGATATTAACTTTTTTTTGCTCCAAAACTTTTTTGGCAACAAGAGCGCAACTTAAACCGATAGTAATTATAAGGGAAAAGCGTGCTTCAAGTATCTGCTCTACTGACTGAGTGATTGCCTGATCGGACAAACCTCGTGAAAAAAAATGATATACGCGAAATGTATCGTTCTTAACCGGAGAGGAACTCATAACACCATTCATAACCTGCCCATGCATGCCCATACCAACGGGGCTTAACAAGGCAATCAAATACGGTCTTTTTTCTACCACCATGTGAAATTCTCCTTAGAAAACTAACTGGTTCTGCTGATTACGTGCGTTTTCTGTTTAGCTATATGAAAAATATGTTCAAAGCAAGATACCTATCTCTTGAATGAATTGCAACAAAAGTTGGAAATAACCAGTCAAATTACGCCTTTTTTCTTGCCATTACACCGCACACAAATAGACCACAAAAAAATGTAGGACGAATCTCTTGCATTTTTGCGTCGTTTCATACTACCGTTCGCAGCACATCAATTACCCGACTATTAGCCTAATGAGAGAAAAAGCCGCATGAAAAAGATAGTTCAAGGCCTGGTCCTCCTGACCGCTGCCACCGCCCCTCTTTTAAGCATTACACTCAATAATCGTACATTCATCGCACATCGAGACGAATTGGCATATCAAGCCATAGAATGGACCACTAATAACCATTATAGAAATACCAAAAGTGAAACAGAAATGGGCGGCCTCCTCACCGTTACTCCTTTTTACAGTCAAACAACCAATAGCGAGGAGCTTGCTACTTTATTTGGTACTGGCGGCGCCACCGGAATCTCAGTCTCTAGTATTCCCTTATCCGGCACAACAGACAATTATGGTTCTACCTTTCACCAAGAGCTCTATGGGTTTAGTATCGATCACTGCCCAAACTGCAATGGCTCAAGCTCCGTTCAAACACCGATGACTGGAAGACTTCAACTTTCGCCACAACGCTGCGCCGAAGGAGTATATCTAGGATGGGATCAGTCACTCAATAATATCCTAAAAGGACTCCGTATCCGCATTGTAGCACCGATCGTAAACATTCAAGCCGGCATGCGGCCAAATGATTCAAACTCCACACCGTCGCTGATTCCTTCAACAGACGGCATTACTGGCGCAACCCTAAAGGATTACTTTTCTGGTAATCTCGAAAAAGGACCGACCGTTAGTTCGCATGTACTACAACGCAAACTAACTCGTGGAAAAATTAGCAATACACTCGTGCAAACTTTTGGCCTAGCTGATGTCGATCTGCGATTAGATTGGAATTGCTACACCAATGATCGGTTTAATTGTACGGTCGGCGGCAGCCTCCAATTACCTACGGGCACCGCTGTCTCCAACGAATATATGTTTGAACCGCAACTAGGCGCCCGCCTCCACGTAGCAGCTGGCATAAACGGCTTGCTCCAATTAAAAGCACTTGAACAAGATGGCGTCACCGTCCGGATCGATGTCCTTGGAGACGTTAAATACTTCTTTGAAGGCACTGAGCGGCGCATTGCAAGCGTCTACGACCGCACTAACGCCGTTGTGTTGCCAGGCAGCCCATACCGCCTCATCGTGCAAAATATTTATTCTGGTGTACAACCAGCTGCCAACGTTATGTCCCTTGACCACACAGTAAAACCAGGATTCCAATTCGACGGTCTTATCGGGGCCAGCACGTCGTGGGATCGCTGGACCTTTGACGTCGCATACAACTTATATTGGCACCAAGAAGAAAAAGTATCACTAAAAAGCGCAACAAGCTGGGTTGACGATACGTACGCCTTCGCCCATAACCATTACAGCATGTACGCCAATGCGCTCGGAACCTTTGTTGTCGGAGGAACATCACTTGATGGTAGCAGCAATATAGTTCATGCATCTCGTACCGCAAGCTGGAACAGCAGCCACCTTGACGGGAACTCGCCAATCACTAAACACCAAAATATTATTGGCGCAAACGCCGATCCATCAGGTTTCCCAGCGCGCATCACCAACAGCCAAGTCGGTTCGGCAACCAATACAGTATTCCCCGGCGCTTTCTTCAGTATGAAGGGCCCAATCCAAAACGATGGTCGATCAACTTCTGCGCTGGTAAATCGCACGCCAAGCGGCTCGACTGGTGTTGATAGCGCCGGCAGCGGAACTCAAGCAGTTCAATACACTATTACAAGCGCAAATGCAGTTACTGCCGCACAAATTACCCATAGTTTGGTTTGTGGCGTAAGCTACCGCATCGATGCTCGCTACCCAATTGTTCTTGGTCTTGGCGGTTTAATAGAAGTACAAGAATCAAACCGCAATAGCGCGCTAGAAAACATGAAAGTATGGACAAAAATTGGCATACAATTTTAAAAGTTTAAAAATTTTCACTTCCACGGTATCCATGTCATGAGTAACGCATCTTTTACCCAAACACATGAATACTGAACCAGACCGGGACTGCGCTATTGTCTATGGTCAAATCCCTGCCTGCAGTGGACAGTGAATTGCTACACAAAAAAAGGAAGGTAAACTAATGAAGAATAAACTAGTAAAAAGCCTGCTTTCGGCAATGCTTGCAAGCGTTGCTTGTGCAGATGCTGCACTCAGCAATGGTAAGACGTTTATCGCGCACCGCGATGAATTAGCCAATGCTGGCATGGAATGGACGAACAACAACCATCTTCTGTGCAAACAAACTAATTGCACCAAAACAGAGTGCGATGCGCAAGACAAAAATGGCCGCGCTATGCGAGGTGGCAAGAGTCAAAACTGTGACAAAAAGAAATGCAACAAGCTTGGCGCTTGCGTAACCGCTACCCCTTTCTATAGCCAATCGACTAATAATAAGGACCTTGCATATCTGTTCGGTATGGGGACAACAGAAAGCATTACTGTAACGAAAGGATCACCAGTAGTTACCGCAACTGGTGCTGCTGACGCTACCGCAATGTCAACTACACTGTATAACGCAAACATTCAATTGTCGCCAAACTCCGACTACGTAAGTCTTGCAGCGTCTGCTGGTACGGCAAATGAGGGCGACTATGTTGACCCTGCGGCTAATCGCGTTCCGATGTATGGTGTAGTAAACCTTTCACCAATTCGCCAAGTCTACGGTGCTTATTTAGGGTGGAACCAGTCACTTGATGCCCTACTCAATGGTCTTTCATTCAATGTGCGCGCTCCCGTAGTACAGGTTCGCACAAGCATGAGATCTACGCTTGCCTCTTCTACCGCAAGCAGCATTCCTGCAGAAGATGGCCCATCAGGCAACACACTCAAAGACTACTTCAATGGATCCTTGAGCATTGCCAGAGCAGGCAGCAACTTGCACGTTATCCAATACGCAATGACTAAAGATCTCATTGACAACACATACGCCACAGCTACTGGGCTTGCCGATCTTGAACTGGCAGCAAATTATGCTTTTAGGTGTACCAGGATGAAGTCAGTGACATGGAGCCTTGGCGCCTCGGTACAAATTCCTACCGCCAACAAACCAACAATGACTCGTCTCTTTGAACCACTCTATGGAGCTCGTGGACACGTAGGCGCCGGTGCGCAAGGTTCGATGCATACTGATATCTATAAAAAAGATGCCGTACGCATTGGCTTTGACCTCCTGGTGAACTGGAAGTACTTCTTCAAAAACACTGAACTACGTACCATGGGCGTTTATGACACAGTATTAGCAACTATGCTTCCTGCAAGCCAATATCGTCTGGTTATGCAAAACGGCATAACAGGAGTACAACCAGCTGCAAACGTATTGACCGTAAATCATGATGTAACCCCACGCAATCAAGTAGACGCCGTAGCCGGCTTATCCGCAGAGTATAAAAACTTTGCCTTTAACCTTGGCTATAACTTCTATTGGCACCAAACCGATGTAGTTACTACAAAGTCTGGCGCATGGACAAGCGACAAGTACGCGTTCGCGCATCCTCACTACAGTATGAATACTGCCGCGCCCGCAACCGTTAACAGCGGCGACGAAGTATATGTAATCGGTGGTGGTACTCTTACCGGCTATAACAGTGGCGTGATACGGCAGAATGGTGGTTATATTGGTGACCACTCAGGCGTGCACATTGCCGTTGACAACGGTACTTTTGCTGATGCAAGCGCTGCAGTAACTAAACATAGCTATGCAATCGGATCGAACGGTGATGCCGGCAACACTATCAGAATTATGAACACTGATAATGACGGATATCTTTCACAAGCTTCTCTTGCTCCAGCTGCGTTTACAAGCGCTGGCGGTCCAATTCAAGCAGCCGGATCAACAAGTTCCGCATTGCCTAAGTTGCTTGCAGCCACAACAACTGGTGTGAACGCTGCCGATACGGGCACATTGACTGTTCGTTACAACACGAGCAGCACGGCTGGCGTAACTTGCAACCAAATGACACACAGCGTTGTTGGTGGCGTAAGTTACAAGTTCAATGGCAACTTCCCAATGGTAATTAGTGTTGGCGGACAAGGCGAATTCCAAGCATCAAGCCGCAATTCAGCGCTTGAAGGCTACAAAGTGTGGGCGAAGTTCGGTATTTCGTTCTAACACGATGAATATTGTGTAGCATGCACTATCATGCACAAAAGAGGAGGCGGCGCCCAGGCATCACCTCCTCTTTTGTTTTTACTTATACCATTTTGCCTACTTGCCTTAGCTTTTGATGCGTTCAAAAACAAGATGTTCGAAGCCAAGTATTGCACCACCGCAGGAAAAACTGTTTTACTACCGCCAAAAAAGGAGCCCCCATGTTCACACTAAAACCACTCTTCTTTCTCACTCTTCTCGCCATAGCCGTAAACGCCGCCACACCCCCTACTTCAAAAACTTTTTATAAATCACCAAACGCTCCTCTCTGGCTGAGCATCAGCAGCCTTCCCTTTAACCAAAGAAAAAAGCCCACAAACCACTCATTACAAAGCGCCGTTGGCATTGAAGGTTTTTATTGGAAGAGCACTGCAAAGAAAACGCTCGGAAACTATTTCGGTTTTTATGATACCATCAGCGGCAACATTTGCCCCTTCTTGAGCGTCACCGCTGACCTAACAAAGCCACATAGCCTGACCCCGCAAAACATCATTCACAATTCAGAAAACGCCAACAATTGGAGCAACCCGGTCGCTACTCCACTTCAAGCCACTATCAATTTTAGCCCGTATATTGAGCAATACGGCGTTATTTTTACAAATTCTGTCTGCATCGACAAGTGGATAACAGTTCACACCATCATGCCATGGATGCAAAAAAACCATGTAATGGGTCTGGCAACTACTAACAATACCAGCGAAACAGTTAATGGCACCCTTTACAACGTCATGGACTTCTTTACCGGCGCTCTCAAGCAAGAGGCTGGCAACAGCCCTGATCAGCAAGATGCGCTCCAATACGGTAAGCTCGCCAACAAGCAATCCATACATGGTCTGGCAGACATCACACTCCTCTGCCTCCTGACGCCCAACGTAAGTGACGAAGTTTCCGTGCATGTTGGCCTCCTTGCGGTACTACCAACCACCAGCCGATCACATGGTGTGTACTTATTCGAACCAACGCTGGGAAGTGCAGGCCATCCATTATTTGGCCTTCATGGGCGCGCCAGCACTGATTTCTTCTCTCTGAACGCAATTACTGTTGGTGGATCTGCGGATGCTACTATACGTGCTAGCGTGAGCACACAAGAGGTCCGTTCTCCTAGCTTTTTACTCGACACCAGTGATGTTGCCTTTGCACGCTACGCACTCGGCGGCAAACAAAATGCACGTCGCCTCTTCCCCCTTATCAACCTTCTTACCCAAGTGGTCAGCGTTACTCCCGGCACCAGTATTGAACTTAATGTCGGTCTGAACGTACAGTACAAAGCCCTCACCAGTAATGTTGAATACCGCTTTAGCCGTGCCAGCGAAGAAAAAGTATCCGGACTTTCCAGCTGGCCAGCTGGTGTATATGCACTTTCTAAGCTCTCGTATAGCCAAATTGCAGGCTCATCGTACGACATTTTTGACTTAGCAAATGATAGCGCTTTCGGTAGCAACAGCTCACTTACTAGCGACATGCTTTACTTTGATGCTGCTGCAACACCGACGCAAATGACTCACACCTTCTCTTTCTCCGCTCGCTGCGTACCACTACCAAAATTCTCCCACAGCACATTACAACTTCGTGGTTATTATTCCTTCACTGGCGCACAGACTTTCGGCGTTGGAGGCTACGGCTTTTCTTGCTCGCTGTGCCATATTTTTTAAAAAGACCACAAACTGTGTACGAACGGAGTTGTTCTAAACCATTGAGCTCGCTCGCTATTTATTTTTACCATGCGCGATAAGCATCTCTCTCATATTTGTAAGAGGAAACACCGGCATGAACTTACGCGCCATTTTAGTCCTTATTTTTATCACCGCCTCTATCAATGTATTGGCGGCAAAACCTCTCTCGAGAATAGACGCTCTTAACGCTAGTGAATTTCAACGCCGCGCGACACAAAAGCAAGCTCCAACCTCGGCAGTCACGGCGCCGACAGTGTTACAATCGGCTGATTTTTCTGCCGGAAAAACTGGTCGCCCCCCAGTTCCACCAATGCCTACCAATATCAGTGGACTAAATGACATTCAAGCAAACATTTTTAGCTCGCTCAAGTTACTCCTCCCTGCCATAAGCGCTCCCGCCACCTGCGCAAACGCTTTTGAAGAAATGACCAAATTTATCTCAACGGGCTTCACCCACAAGAACCGTTCAGACGACATTGCCGCCAATCCCGAGCTACAAACTGCATTCCTAGCAGTGGCATATGCTGCACCAAGCAAAGAACAACTACAACAAACCCTAACCGGCGAGCAATTCAACAAAGCAGAAGATGAAGGCAAAAAATTTTACTTCACCCTCACTCGCAGTGCGTGGATGCCGCTTAAGATAGAGGGAAATCCCAACCTAAAAAACCAGTATGTCAATGCCCGAGACCGCTACGCCAACTACCACGATATAGCTCTTTCTCTCGCAGGCCAAGAAGCGCGTACAGAATTTCAGAAAGCAACCAGCGCAAGTGAAAATATGAACCCCTATGAAGTTCCCAACACCGCTTCTGGTACAGCCACCCGCTTTACTACGCTTGTAAAAAGCCTTCACACCGCTGAAAAAGAAGGGGTTTTTGACAAAAACCAGGCCGCAGTTCTCGACCTACAAAAAGCACTTGATAAGCTAGATCTCCCTGCTATTTCTAGCATGCTCTCTCCGGAAGGCCAAACCCTCCTTAAAGACTTTGCAACCACAGCACAAAGTATTGCGCAAAAAAGTGCCGAACAAGTTGTAGCTGCTCGTATCAAAAAAAGAAGCGACGAAATACTATCCTTTGTCGCAGGGAAGGAGCCTGCGGCTGACGAACTTCATGAGATGGCGCGCGAGCTTGCCGAAGCCCTATACGCTCAGCCAACCGACCTCTCAACAGCA
>JAUPVI010000070.1 GCA_030917105.1 Candidatus Babelota bacterium | reverse complement strand
CGCTCTTCCGATCTACCTGTTTCCTTCATGGCAAGGCCAACAAAAAATCCAAACATTCGCTGATTACCAGATCGGTATTTTTCGGCAACATCAGGGTTACTGTCTACAATTTTCTTGCAAATAGCTTCTAACGCACCAGCATCACTTACCTGCTCCAAACCTTTTTCTTTAACGATAGTCGATGGCATTTTGCCAGTAATCGCCATCTCGGCAAATACTTCTTGGGCAACTTTGGTATTAATAACATCGGTATCAATCAATCGCACTAGTTCTGCAACCATTGCAGGCGAAATAGGGCTTTGTTCCACTGGTTTCTTCTGTTCATTCAGATACCCAAGAACGTCACGCAAAATCCAGTTGGCGATCAGCTTTGGCTTATCATACACTACACACGCTGCTTCAAAATAGGCAGCCACGGCACGGTCCTGTACCAACACATCAGCATCGTACTCAGAAAGGCCCAATGCAGCCATAAACCGTTCTTTTTTAGCAAACGGCAACTCAGGAACTTCCGCCTTCATCCGTGCTAAAAACGCCTCATCAATTACTACCATCGGCAAATCTGGCTCGGTAAAGTAGCGATAGTCATCTGCATCGGTCTTGCACCGCATAAACATCGTCTTTTGATCTTTTTCGTTCCACAAACGGGTTTCTTGGCGAACTGCCCCGCCCGATTCAAGGATATCGATTTGACGTTCAATTTCGTAGTTAATTGCCTGCACAATGAATTTAAAAGAGTTGACGTTCTTCACTTCAGCTCGGGTTCCCAATTTCGTGGCCCCCTTCTTCTTAACCGAAATGTTGATGTCTGCTCGAAACGATCCTTCTTCCATATTTACGTCAGAGATACCAAGATACTGCATGATTAAACGCAAGTTCATCAAGTAAGCCTTGGCTTCATGCGCATTAGCAATATCAGGGTTACTCACCACTTCCAGAAGAGGTGTTCCTGCACGATTCAGGTCAACTAAACTGCGACCATCATTCCCGTGCATAGTTTTACCAGCATCTTCTTCCATGTGGATACGACCAATACCAATCTTCTTGAGAGAGCCGTCCAATTGCTCAGTTGGCACCCAGCCGTCATGGCAAATTGCGATGACACCTTGAGTAACTTGGTAATTTTTAGGCAAGTCGGGGTAGTAATAGTGCTTACGAGCAAACTCGCTGACCGGCGTTATGCGGCAGTTGGTTGCAAGGCCAGCCATTACCGCATATTCAACAACTTTTTTGTTGAGCATCGGCAGTACACCAGGATACCCGGCGCAAATTTGGCAAATATTGCGGTTTGGAGTGACTCCAAACACATTTGAACATTCGCAAAATATCTTGGAATTGGTCTTGAGCTGTACATGTACTTCAATACCAATGGTTGCTTCATAAGCAGGAAACAAGTCTAATATATTTGGTGTTTGCTCGACCATAATCTACCCCTACAACCTATTATTCAGTTCGACCGATCAAATACTGGTCATTTGCGAAAGACTCATTCAGCTCAAGCACAATACGAAACCCAATCTCTTTTTCAAGAGTTAAAATCGCGTTGTACTCATTGTGTACCAAGTGATGGAAAATCTCTGGCGAGAATGTGAAAAGAAACGGCCCTTTTAGCGCTTCCTTCATTATCTTTGCCTGGCATCGCGCAAGCAATTCGTGAGTCAGCGTCGCAAGCGATTTAACATAGCCAAGAGACTTACAATTCGGACACGCCCGCATCAATTGCTGAGTCAATGTCTTACCAGATCGCTTACGCGTCATTTGCACCAAACCAAATTCGGAAACCTTCAAGGTCACCGATTGAAATTTGTCTTTTTTCTTCAATGCCCGCTCAAGATGAGCCGACAATTTTTGGCGATTCTGCGACGAAAGCATGTCGATAAAGTCGATAACGATCAATCCACCAATGTTTCTCAAACGAAGCTGTCGAACAACTTCGTCAGCAGCCTCAAGATTGGTCTTAAGAATGGTTTCTTCTAAGTTATCCTTGCCGGTATAACGACCAGTGTTAACGTCGATAACGGTCATCGCTTCTGCAGTATCAATCAACAAAGTTCCACCGCATCGAAGCGGTACCTTACGCAGCAACGCCGCTTCAATTTGCTGATCAATCTCATATTTTTCAAACAACCCAGGTTTGGTGTCATGATAAAGAAGCTTGTCGGCACTTTCTGGCATCAGATTACGGATGTAATTAGATACCGTCTGAAAATCATGCTTATCATCAATAACAATCTGCTGAATGTCTTCGCCAAAGTGCTCCCGCACGACGCGAAGGCTCAATGGAAGGTCAGTAAACAAGCACTCACCCGCAGAGGACTTAGCAAATTTCTTTTGAATGGTATTCCACAAGGAAACAAGAAAAGCGACATCTTTTTGGATGTCTGAAGAAGACCGCTGCTCAGAAGTGGTTCGGACAATAGCCCCCATTCCCTTAGGAAGGCAGGAGGTCAAAATAGTGCGCAGGCGCGTCCGTTCATCACGATTTTCGATTTTTTTAGAAACACCAATTTGTGGAATATTTGGCATTAGAACAATAAATTTACCTGGTAGCGTGAAACAGGTAGTAAGCTTTGCTCCTTTTTCATACACAGGCTCTTTAATCACCTGAACAAGAGTATCTTCCCCTTCGCGAAACACTTTCGTAATATCCATCACTCGCTTGACAGTATGGGCGTCATACGACGGCTCGTCCATTCCCTCAATCTGCTGAGATTTGGCTATCCGATCAGCTGCAAGCGAACGGTCAATTTCTGAAATGTGCAAAAATCCGGCTTTTTCACGACCAATATCAACGAAAGCCGTTTGAAGTCCTGGGATCACCTTAGAGACTTTTCCTTTATAAAAACACCGCTCGAGGTCAATGTTACTTTGATCGTCGAAATATACGTCTTGGAGTTTGCCATCATCAATAATGGCCGCTCGCACTTGCCATGGCGAACGGCTTATAAGAATTTTCTTCAACATGTCCCCTTTAAATAAATGGACTTTGGTTATACTTTTTTAACTTGGTTAATAGGCTGAAAATAGCTATTTTACGTTCAAATTCGAGAAATACATCTAATCTATAGGAAAAAGAAAGCGAATGTGATAACGTTTTCGCCGTGTGATGGTTAGACAGCACGCCTAGAACACAAGTTTTCACTCAGTATACAGAGGGTTGAGTATTATGAAAAGATTTTTATACGCTGCCATGCTTGCAAGCTTGGCTATGACCGGTTGCGGATCAAAAAAAGAAGAAAAAAAGGTTGCTCCTAGAGCAGAACAAGTTATTGTCAATGAAAATGACATGACCGACGAAGAGTTGCTCGCCGTTTTGGATATGCTTGATGACGAGAGCGATGATTTAGACAACGTAATTACCTCTGCTGAAGAAGAATTAGAAGACGAACTTGAAGATGAACTTGAAGACGAGCTCGAAAACGAAGCTCTTGAAGCAGAAGAAGACGACGAAGAAGACATTCTTGCAAACCTTTCTCAAGAAGAGCGCGACGCCGTTCAAGAAGAAGCTATGCGTGAGTTGGCTGCCATCTTAAAACAAGATGAAAGCAAGCGCGCTCAAATTGCTGCTATGGGTGAAGACCTTTTCAACCCTGATTTTGATATTGAAAAGTTAAGCGTTGCTGAACGCGAAAGCCTTATGGGCTGGGAACAAGACGCTATTGCATTTGCAAAAAGAGAGCTTGAAGACGCTGCTCGCGAAAGCAACTTGCTCGGCTTTCAAACCGTTCAATTCGCCGAAAACAGCACTGCAATCGCTGACTCGCAAAAAGACATCCTTGACCGGAACATCCAAGTCGCCCGCGCTGCACTCGCCGCTGGCCGTGATGTAGTATGCGCCGGCCATGCCGAAGCATCTGCACCGAACGCATTAGAGCTTTCACAAAAGCGTGCTGAAGCCCTTCGTCAAGCGTTCATCGACGCTGGCTTGAACAGCGACCAACTTCATGCGACCGGCTACGGTGAAACACTAAGCGAATTCATGAGCCCGGCATCAGCTTCATGTGTCGAGTTGCTTGTCTGCTAAGATATCCACTAGACGTACACCGCGTTTATAAAAAAAGCCCTGGAAATTTCCAGGGCTTTTTTTATTGCTTAACCTCTACGCCGGATGGATAAACACACCACTGACTAGATCATCCCATGCCTCACCGGCAAGGGCGGCATACACCTCGCGGTAATTGTCCGCCTTACATAACACCTGGCGATAATGGATTCCCAGAACTTTTGCTCGTAGCGGCCTGGCCGGGCCTAAAACCTGCACCAACAGGCCAACGCGGGCCTGAATGCGCTCCTTGACTATGAGAGCGTCGACAACCACACGCTCTTCATTTTCATGTGACACCTCAATGGTCACTAATCGCCCAAACGGCGGGTAGCCCCACTCTTTGCGTGCCGCCAGCTCTTGTTCACAAAACTGTGGATAGGTGGTTTCGCTGATATAAGAAAAAATCGGATGCTTATCAAAGCTTTGCACAATAACCTTACCACCTGCCATCGCGCGGCCAGCACGGCCCGCAACTTGGATGAGCTGCTGCAATGCAACCTCATGGGCGTTATAGACCGGAAAGTGCACCGCGCTGTCAGCCCATATAACCCCCACTAACATTACATGGGGAAAGTGGAAACCTTTAGTCACAATCTGAGTACCCACTAAAATATCAATATCCCCCGCCCCAAAGGCATCGATCGTCTCTTTCCAGGCTTTTTTGCGTCGCGAAATATCCGCATCGGCTCGGGCAATACGTGCCGCCGGCAGCAACTTTGAGAGAATGGACACCATTTGCTGTGTACCAATCCCCTTACATTTACCTTCGTCGGTACTCTTGCCACACGACGTACAGTTTTGCGGCATTGCACGCCTAAAGTTACAATAATGACACTCCAACATCCGCTCGACACCGCCGGCGTGCTCATCATGATGCACTGTCAGCGAAACGGCACAGGAACTACATTCAAAAATGTACCCGCACTCCACACACTGCAGAAAAAACCCGTAGCCACGGCGGTTAAGATAAATGATAGCCTGCTTGCCACGAAATACCGTGTCGGCTAATGCCGCCAATAATTCTTTAGAAATCCAAAAGTTCGGCCGCTTCTTTTCTTTACTCAAGATAACGTGCTGCACCTCCGGAAAAGCTCCCCCAAATCGCTCCGTCAAAAAGCAATGGCGCCACTGCTGCTGGCTTGCATGATAGAGCGTGCTAACGCTCGGGGTCGCAGAACCAAGCACAATTGGCACCCCATAATAGCGAGCTCGCAACAAGGCCGCATGTTTACTGTTAATACGTGGGTGCTGTTTTTCCTCATACCCCCCATCATGCTCTTCATCAACAATAATAAGTCCAAGATTTGTCAGCGGCAGCAAAACCGGCAAATGCACCCCAACCAAAACCATTGGTGTCCCCTGTACTGCAGCTTGCCACACTGCCTGACGCTCACTCTTAGCCACCGCACTATGCCAACCGGCAACCAGGATACGGTCACCAAAACTGCGCATAAAGTTTGCCTGCATCTGGCGGGCTAATCCCACTTCAGGAGCTAAGAACAAAACTGTTTTGCCCTGATGAATGGCCGCAGCCATTGCCGCCTTATACACTTCAGTCTTTCCTGATCCGGTCACCCCCTGGAGAAGTGTCGGTTTATAGGCGCCAGTTTTTAAATCGCTACAGAGATGTTCTACAATTGTCCGCTGGTCGGCCGTTAGCACTACTGATGAACTATACAACTCCTCCTCCCCCACACTCTCAACTTCTTCTTCACGCTCCTCAAAAAAAGTAAAGGAACGCAGGCGAGC
>JAUPVI010000069.1 GCA_030917105.1 Candidatus Babelota bacterium | reverse complement strand
TTAGGCCAGAGTTTCTGCGGGGAGACTATCTGATCGTTTCACCGGCTGCCGAAATCTCTTCGGGTGATATGGTGGCGATTGAGTTTAGTTCTTCTGGTCGGCAAGTTCGCCAGTTTATGCAAATTTCTTTTGTGGAAAATTTTATCATTCTGGAGTCGCCAAGTCATCGGCAATCGCCGGTTACAGTGGCAAAAGGGAAAGATGCTTATCGCATTATTGGCAAGGTTATTTATCGCTATCAGAAAGTCGATTAACGAGTAGCGCTGCGAGTGTTGCTAGGCGGGTCGGACTGATTGTTGACTATGTGTCAAGGTTTGGTAGACTGTAACCTGGCAAAGGTTCAACCTCGTAGCTTGGGGAACGTGGGGATGTGTCCTAGTTCAGTGATATAACAGAAGGTGTAGGTATACTTAATATGGAGTCAGCTATGGTATCTACAAAACTGCGAGTGCGAGAGTTGCTCAGAGAGCGTCGATGGACTACTAAAGTACTGTCTGAAAAGACAGGAATGTCGGAAAGCTATCTCACTCACATCAAGAATGGAACAAGACGTTGGAATGAAGATGCGCTGCGCAAGCTTGCTGGGGCATTTGAAATGGAGCCAATTGAGTTATTTGCTCACCGACGTCAACAAAAAACGACTGAAAATGCGGCGGCCGCTGTCAATCCGGTGGTGTCTTCCGATCCTGCATATGCAAACTTGAAGATAAGAATTGTGCCGGTGACCGGTGAAATTCCTTCATATCCAAGCGAGTACAATAATCAGGTAGTTCAAATGGCTTCTGGTTACAAAGGAGTTTTTGTTCCGATTTTCGATTGCGAGGATCCGAACGTGTTTTGTTATGCGGTCGAAGATAGTAGTTTGTTGCCGACCTTTACCAAAGGTGATCAATTAATCATTTCACCGGAAGTGTGGACTCGCTCTGGCGATGTTGTTGCGGTTGAGTACGGCAGTACTGAAAATCCGACAAAAGCTATTGTCCGTGTAAATTTTATGGATGAATTTGTGATTCTTGAATCAATCAATCACAAAAAGTCCCCAATCGTGTTGGTGCGTGGCAAAGACATGTTCCGCATTATTGGAAAAGTTTTACATCGTTATCAAAAAATGATGTAAAGAGCCTGAGGCCTTTTGGCCTTAGTTTCATTTAATAGAGGTACCGTTAAACGCGCGTCATGCGTGATTATCTCCTCAGTGGTTATAACAAAAAAGGAGAACCTTTTTATGAAGCATTATGAAACATTAATGCTGTTGCCGGTAACGGCAACACCAGCCGACCTTGCATTGGTCGAAAAACAATTGAAGACTCTTGTTAAAGCGGCGCACGGCAACGTGAGCACGTTTGATAAATGGGGTCGTTATAAATTGGCATACCCAATTAATAAACAAGAATACGGCGTATACGTACTTGCTCGTTACGAAGTAGCTGACGAAGCACAACCGTTCTTTCAAAAATTAGAACATTTCTTGAAAGTAAAATGTGTTGATTCAGTAATGCGTTATGTACACGTTAGCCTCACTCCAGCGCAATATGCTGAAGCTTACATTAAGCCTGAAGCAATGGAAGCCGGACAAACTGGCCGTGAATACCGTCCGCGCACTGGTTTTGCACCACAAGCAGCTGAAGCACCGACAGAAGTGGCGGTAGTAGAAGAAGCGGTGGAAGTAGTTGAAGCGACTGAAACGATTGTTGAAGGGTAAGGCTCATGGCGAACAAATTTAAATTAAAAGTCAGCGCGCGTTTGATGCGCAAAAAAGTAAAAAAGACTGCATCAACTGGCAAGAAGCAATGTCGTTTTGAGAACAATCCAGAATTGGCAAAAGCGCTTGACTACAAGAACATCCATTTGTTGCAAGGCTTTTTGACTGAACGTGGCAAAATTTTACCAGCGCGTATCTCTGGTAACTCAAGCTACTACCAACGTAAGTTGTCGCGCGAAATTAAACTCGCTCGCATTATGGGTATGTTGCCATATTGCTCAGTTCGCTAAGAATTGACGGAACAAAAATCGTAGGGGCTCGAGATTAAGTTTGAGAGCCTCTTTTTTCTACTGAAGTCGCTTTTACATGCGCATCGCGATAAATTCGTGAGTGTGGTAATTTAGCCTTCACAGTAGAGTCTCATAAGCAAAGATGTAAACATGAATAATACACGTAAAGATATACGAAACATTGCTATCATCGCACACGTTGACCATGGAAAGACAACGTTGGTTGATAAAATGTTACAACAAGCCGGCACATTAGGACGCGGAAATACGGGTGTTGACCGTATTATGGACAGTAATGACCTTGAACGTGAACGGGGAATTACTATCGTCGCTAAAAACACTTCTATTTGTTTGCCACAGGGTACGATTAACATCGTAGACACTCCTGGTCACATGGACTTTGGCGGAGAAGTAGAACGTACATTGCAGATGGTTGAAGGGGTATTGCTCCTTGTTGATGCTGCTGAAGGCCCGTTGCCTGGTACGCGTTTTGTGCTTCAAAAAGCGCTTGAACTTAATTTGAAACCGATCGTGGTAATTAATAAGATCGACCGTAAAGATGCGGCGATTGAACGTACCCGTGAAAATATCGCAGATCTTTTCCTTGATATCGCTATCAGCGAAGATCAACTTGATTACCCAGTGCTTTATGGCGCAGCGCGTGATGGCTACATTAATTTGGACCCAGAAAAACGTGACGGCACATTGCAAGACTTATTCGACACAATTTGGAACTATGTTCCAGCGCCAAAAGAAGAACGCCCTGAGCTTCAACTTTTGATTACCAATCTTGATTACTCACCATACCAAGGTCGCTTGGCTATTGGCCGTATCTTGAACGGAACTATTAAAGTTGGTGATCGTATCGTATGGTGTACGAGTGATCGTACGAGCCCCGTAACGACTATCAGTGTGATTTATCGGTTCTCAGGTGTTGATCGCGTAACGACTCCTGAAGCAACTTTTGGTGATATTGTGGTTATCGGTGGTGTAGACGAAGCTATCTGTATTGGTGCGACTGTTTGCCACTGGGATAAAGTGATACCACTTACGTATGTAAAAATCTCTGAACCGACTTTGTCGATGCAGTTGGGGGTAAATACTTCGCCATTTGCTGGTCGTGAAGGAAGCATCTTAACATCGCGTCAAATTCGTGACCGTTTATTTAAAGAATTGCGTACGAACGTTTCGCTTCGCGTAGAAGATACCGAATCGCCAGAAACATTCTTGCTCTGTGGTCGTGGTCAATTGCACTTAACTGTATTGGTTGAAACAATGCGTCGTGAAGGCTTTGAGTTACAACTTTCAGCACCACAAGTATTGTTCCGTGAAATAAACGGACAGAAATGTGAGCCGATGGAAATGGTTCTGGTTGACGTGGCACAAGAATATACTGGCGCAGTTATCGAATTGATTGGTGCACGTCGTGGCCGTATGGAAAATATGGAACAAATGGATGACGGTCGTAATCGTTTGACTTTTGTTATGCCAGCGCGTGGTATGCTTGGGCTTCGGGGGCAAATGCTTACCGAAACTCGTGGTACTGCAACACTGAACCATCGCTATAATGGCTATGAACCGTACCAAGGTGAAATTCCAAGTCGTATCAAAGGTGCATTGATCAGTATGGAGCAAGGATCCGTGACAGCATATGCACTTGATGGGTTGCAGCCGCGTGGTATCTTGTTTGTTGGACCAACAACTGAAGTATATGAAGGCATGATTGTGGGTGAACATTCACGAGACAATGATCTTGATGTAAACCCAACCAAGCAGAAGAAGTTGACCAACATGCGTGCTTCTGGTACGGATGATGCGCCAAATCTTCAGCCGCCTCGTGATTTCAACCTCGAAACAGCGCTGGATTGGATTGCTGACGATGAACTTGTTGAAGTGACGCCGGAAAGCATTAGATTGCGTAAGCGTTATCTTAAGCCAACGGATCGTAAACGAAACTAATTATTTTGAGGAAGCGGCTGCTTCCTTGAGGTAACAAAAGAAAGAGGGCCTTAATTTTGGGGCCCTCTTTCTTTTGTCTTAGGTAGAGTTTTGTTCATTGCCTAACTCTTCCCCCATGTATGTTCGATTTTTTTATCTTCAAACGTAAATGCTAACCTTCCCTCGCTATCATGTGCATAGAGGTTATTAGGTTTTGCTGTCACGGTAAATCACGGGATTTTCGACAGCATTTTAGCGCATCAGAATGAATTTTTGCAATCGCCTTGGCGAAGGCTGCTTATCGCTCGCTTTTTGGCATAAGAAGCTTCGCTAATTCTTTGTGTCCTGCTTTGTAAGCGCAGTCTATTGCTGATTCGCCATCAGCGTTTTTAGCTTCGGCATCAGCGCCAAATTCTTCGACTAAACTTTTGGCAAGCTTTGTGTTTCCGGATAAAGCTGCTAGATGGAGCAATGTGTTGTTTTTGCTATCAAGTTGTAGGCTAGCAAGCTTTAAGTCATTGAGGTGGGCAATGTCTGGATTTTCCGCAAGAACAAGTGGGCGATAAGGGGCTGATTGATTTAATGGTTTCTCAGGATAAGGAGAAAGGCTGAGTGCTAGCGAGCGCGTGCCTTGGGGTGAGGTCTGTTGTGCGGTGTAAGTTCTGTACAGATACACGCTTGTGCCAATAGTGGCTCCGGTTAAGAGAATAGTGCGTAATTTGATACCGTGAGCACTTTGTGCCGTGGTGGCGAGTAGTAGTGTTAGGATGAGTGATTTTCTCAGCATATTCATGTTGTTGTTCCTCATGAGTAGTACGTGTATTTGCCTGCGGCGGGGCATTCTCTCATAAAAGTGGCAGTTGGGTCAATTGGGGCAACAGAAAGAAGTGCCTGTTGTGCATGGAACAAGCGCTTTTTCTTTCATGCGTTGTTTCCTGCTCAAGGACTTTGTTAGAATTAATGAAGTTACTTGAAGGGGACTATGATGCGCAAAACGTTTACGTATAAAGGTTTTTTTTCTGGTGACGATGTTACAGTGGTTTAAGCCGGGCTCATACCTATTTTTTAGGCGCAAGATGCTTGACTCTGTGGTCAGAGAATCGGAGTTGCAACGTGATCCAACATTGCGGCGTCGCTTTATGGTGTACGAACATATGTTGAAGTCGGGAACCGAATATTCTCTGGAAGTGGTGCTTACGGAATGGGTGCAGCGAAGAGCTTTGACGCCAGAACAGCGTGACGGCGTACTTGAGGCTTTTGACCGTCAAGAAGAAGGACGCTAATCAGCGTTGAGTTCGTCTAAGAATCGCTTGAGATGTATGCGGACCGTTTCGTGCGTAAACTCTAGCGTGTCTAGGTTTGTATCTGGCTGAATCCAGCGGTAGCGGCGGTGGTCGCTACTCAGGTATACCTCTCTACTCATGGTTGTGCAGAGGAAGTAGGCACGGTAATAGTCATACGTGGTCGTGTGCCAGTTGTCGATATAAAGTACGCGGACAATAGCAATGTCTTTAATGCCGGTTTCTTCGGTTATTTCTCGGATTACACCGTCGCTCCAAATTTCTTTGGTGTGCAGCTTGCCACCGGGCAATTGCCAACGGCCGTCAGGGAGTTGGAGGAGTAGAATTTCGTAATTCTGATTAACCAATATTACCGCTTGGGTAATCAGAGACTGTGCTTCTCTATGGTTTATCATACTTTCCTTGAGTCGTTTTCGGGGTGCCCTTGGTTGCAGAGTGTTAGTATGGAAACAGAAATAACAGTGCCAAGAGTTATACCTCCCAGGGCACCGATTTTGGGCCATATACCGGTCGCAAGGCACGCAAAAAATGTTCCTACAAACACTGGCAAGACGTATACGAGTTGAGTAA
>JAUPVI010000068.1 GCA_030917105.1 Candidatus Babelota bacterium | reverse complement strand
AAAACAACTACAAGAGGAATGTAATGAGATGAAGCAAAAGGTGTACCAAGATTACCTTGCAGCGCAAGCAGCCAAACAAGGCACAGAGAGCGACTCCCTTGCCCGACTTAAAGAGGTCAAAGCACTGGTCAAAAAGCACTCTCCAACGCTCAACGACCTGCTCGAAATAACACATGAGTATGTAAGCGCCCTCCTCAAACAAGCGGCAATCGCTGATGATAGCTCAGCAATAACCCTTCTTGAAGAAGAACAAGAATGGCTACGAAACCTTGAGAAAACAAGCTTAAAGGCTGGCATTTCTTTTGATGAGCCGCTGGCAAAACCAGCAAAAAAAGGCCAAAAACGCGGCCGCACCAAAAAATCCTAAATAATGCTCTGGGAGCCGGATTTGCCATAGGTTAGGCCGGCTCCAAAACAATACAAATAGAATGGACTATTGCAAGCTAGCGATACACTTTTCTATACTCAAACATGACAAAAGAATCCATAACACAGAGTTTTTTGTTATTAAGAACAGTATACGACGTTCATACAATGGAGCACGTCTTATGAACAACCACAAAATTTTGATAGCCCTCCTGGGCATTCTCACGACCTCATCGGCCCCGTCCTGCTGCACGCAAGCGGTAGAAACAACACAAACAACCGAATTTGAAGACACCGCCTCAACACCTGTTGTCACCACCGATTACGACAGTGATGCTCAAATGCAAAACTTCATAGACAACGGCTCAGAAAATGCAGAGATTAACAATAGCCTCTCAGAAATAACAACAAGTGATTCAATGTTTGATAGCGACATTTTACCAGATACCGATTACAATTCAGCATCCGAAACCGCAAGCGATGCCGCTGCAGACGAAAATTCGCTGAACGTACAAGACTATACATTTTATAATCAAACCAAATAATAAAATTTAACCATCTTACCCCTAAAAAGGAGCTATACTATGAACAAAAAAACAATACTTTTACTCGCAATGCTTGCTTCATCAAGTATAATTGTTGCGGAAGAAGAATCATTTAATGACCTAACTCCAGAGCAAATTGAACAGCTCATGGCAGCTTTTGAGAATGACCCTGAAGCTATGAAGGTCTTCGAAGAGTCTGCCAACGAAGAAGAACAAAATAATGCCAACAAGGCAACGGAAGAAGCTGTAGAAGCGGTGACCGAAGCACTAGAAGAAACAGCAGAAGCCGAAGAAGCGGTAGAAAAAGCCGAAAAAGAAAAGGCGGAAGCTGAAGAAGCAACGGAAAAAGCAGTAGCAGCAGTAGAAGAAGCAGTAGAACTGGATGCTGTAGCAAACTCCTAACAAAGGACCTGTCATGAAAAAATCACTTTATATAGCAAGTTTTTTCGCAATCTTTGCGGGTGCCACATCGCTTCTCGCGGATGATGCTAGTGAAGCAACTTCTGTACCGATGACCAGTGATGAAACAGCAGCAATAGATACGTGGAAATCATTGCTTACAAAAGCACCAGATTCAGCGGTATGGACAACAGAAACTGGCAGAAGAACTTTCATGAAACTCCTTCGGGCATACATGCCAAAATTTGGTGGCCCACACGGCGGAGGCAAAGGCCCTAGAGGCCCGCGCCGTCCTACCGAGGGCTAAGTCTACCATTATCAAATACAAAGAGGGGCCGGTGTGTTACGCACACCGGCCCCTCTTCTCTCTATCGATTCATTGACGTTTCCACTCATTTTAAGAAAAACTATCTTCTCGATAGATCATTACTCAAATGAGGCGCAATGAAAGCTAATATTATTTTTTCCTTACTTATCACTTCCCTGCATGTCGTTACTATTGCCGCAACCGATGATGTTGCCGTGACCGCAAAAAAAGAAGGCTGTAGCGAATTTTACGATGCCATCGTAGCCGCCGGTGTCTACGAACATGCCAAGAAACAACCTGATGAGAACGGCTCACTTGCTCCATTCACCGTCTTTGCACCCGCAAACGAAGCCTTCGCCGCCATAAAAGATATAGATCCTAAAAAAAAGAAGCAGATTATTACTCTTCATGTTGTACCAGGCAAAAAAATAGCAAAAACAGCTGATGATATGAAAGATGGAGTACCAACTGTCGGCGAACAGCTCCTTTTTGAAAAAGAAGGAAAAATAAGCCTTGATAGAGCTCAAACTAAAGCAACCATAACAAAAGGCCCTATTGATGCGAACAATGGCGTTGTGTACCTAATCGATACCGTCCTGTTGCCGGCTGGTGAAACCGTGAAGAAACCAGAGCAAAAATCTGAACATACACAGGAACAAAAAGCCGAGCCTAAGCCTGAACACACGGTAGAAACTAAAATAGAACCTAAGGCACAAACAAAAGCAGTGGCACCAATAATTACTGAGCACACTGCGCAAGCGCTGATAACCAGTGTCACCCAACTTACTCAGTCAATTCAATTACTCATTCATGTTATACAACAAGCACAGGCAGCCAGCGAAGCCCCAGCAACCGCAGCTTCCATAAAGTAAAATTACAACTCACGGTACGCAAGCAAACGCGCATGCAAAAAGAGATAGAGTCGCCGTTCCTGTTTATTACGAACTTCACCAGAGAAAAGCCGGCCAATTAATGGTAATTTTCGTATCCAAGGAATTCCGGTATCTTCCTCTGTTTGCCCCGCCTGCGTTAGCCCACCAAGCAATACCGTTTGCCCATCATCAAGCACCACTACATTGTTAACCCGAGAGGTAACGATGGTGGGATAGACCGTACTAGTACTCGCAGGGGAAAGATGCGAATTTTCCACAAAAACTTCGAGCCGTACCCGCTTACCATCGGCTAGAACTTGTGGCTTAATCTGCACCTTCACCCCCACATCTTTATAATTGGCAGAGCGCACTGTACGCGTGCGCCCCTCCACAGCATCTTCAGTAAAAATCTCAATCGGCACACTTTGCCCTTCATGCAATATCGCAAGCTTGCCCGAGCAACTCATAATCTGTGGCGCAAGCAAAGTACGCACCCAGTTTCGACTTTCAGCAGCATTCAAAACCGCATTGAGTGCGTTCATCGAAGTAGTACTATTAAAAAGAAATGGTAACTCAAGCGAATTCCCTGTGCTTTGGACTGTTTTTAGTAGCCATGGTAGCACCGTAGGTGGTGTACCCCCAACAGAAGAAAACGGCATATGCCCCCCACCATACGAAAACTGCACGTTAAGCCCGAAGCGTGTCATAAAATCTGCCCGCGCAATAACAATACGAGCCTCAATACGAACTTGTGGCAACGGCACATCAATCGCTTTTACCATACGCTTAAACAGCCTCACCTGTTCAGCATTCCCTTGTACAATCACCCGATGCCCATCATCATCGATAAAGAAGTATTGGCTCCGCGATGCGCCAATATATTGTCGTATGCACTGCTGCCACATAGCTTCTAAGCGCAGTTTCAATTGCTCCGTCCAAGAAATCCACGTTATCACAACCGTATCATGAACTGGCGGCTCAAAAACAGACAAAAGCATCTGGCGCGCTCGTTTTATTAAAACGGTACGGGGTGCCACATGCAACACCCGATTAACAATCAAAATACCCAGCGGCGGCGAATGACTCGTAAGTAACGTATGCAACACACTTCCAATAGGCTCTCCCCGCACCACCAGAAGCGGCACATTGCCACCCACTGCATCATCCACCACCACCGAGAGTTGTGCTCGCTCAACAAGAAGCTCAACTGCTTCCCTCAGCGGCGTCGCTTGTAATGACAATTCAACCGATACCCGCAAAGCCGGATGGTTGAAACAGTCATTTAAAAAATCATCAATACGACGGGTGCTTTGCTCTCCCTCCTCCTTTCCCTTCGTGACCACAATCGGCTCCAATGGCTGAATCATGAGGGGAGCCGATTGTGGCTCTGCAGCCAGCTCAATGCAGCTGGCAAAAAGGAGGACCATGTAAAAAATCATACGACGATCTTCCAACAATATCGCCCCGAAAAGCCAAATGGCTTAAGACTATATAAAGAAATGGGAATAGCACGCAGGGAACAAAGCCAGGCACAATGAATTATGCTCCCTTTCCTACCTATTACCGTAATAGTGTGGCCAGCAACCCGTACGTGACATTTTGCCTGCTGCGCAGACACTTCAATTTTTTGCCGCCAATTAATAACAGGCACCGGTTTTGACAACAACATATCCGAAGGAGTCAAAACTAATATTTCACACGATGGCCATTGGTACCAGCACCATGCGCTCAAAAGAAGGCACAGGGTTACAAAAAACCACAGTATGCGGCGTAATAAAAATACGTAGGGGAAATAGAAATAAATCATACGGCATGCACCAGTTCCTGCCGCACACCCATGTCATTGATAGCGAAACGATAGAATAAAATTAAGACCGCTGTAAAGCACTTTCTTTAAAAAGTGCCGCCAGCGTGTCATTTTTGAAACATTTTTTTCTCAATCTAAAGACATAAAGCAAAAAAAGTATTGTACGATTGAAAAAGAAATAAGATTCAGCGTAATTCCGCTTAACTCAGCATCGTTAGGGATGTAGTACGATGAAAGGAGATAGCCCTATGATGGGCATAGTCCCGCAATGCGACCAAAGAGCCATGGGCAAGAAGAGCCCCTGTAAGCACCTTCCCGTCAGGGAATTGCTCCGAATAAACCGTTTCTTCTCGTTTCGCCAAAGAAACAAGCTCCGTAACAGTCCCCTTTAGAAGGGGGGCTAAAACAGCTTTTACTGCGCTCAACTGGCCTTTGCCACCATCAATAACTATTAAGTCAGGCAAATCATCCACTATTTTGTAGCGACGTTGCACTATTTCTTGTAGTGAGGCATAGTCGTTCTGGCCATCCACCGTTTTAATGTGGAAGTGGCGAATTCCCGCCATATCAGGCCTTCCATCAGTAAAGCGAACGCATGACCCAACCATTGCGTGACCTTGCTTGTGTGAAATATCAAAACAATCAATTCGCCGCGGCGTTCTCTTGAGCTTGAGAAACTGACGCAATTGCTGTGCAATTTTTTCTGGGCGCAAATACTCAGCATCGGAATACGCCTGCGCGTGAATCATAATTTCAGTGTGCTCTGGTCGCGGCGGTGCATTAACCACAACTGCATAGTTCAGTTGATGCCATGCCACTGCAAAAGTAGCCATCAATTCGCTATCAACTATCGCATCAGACACCAAAATTTGCGGTGCCGGGCGATAAAGGCGGTAGTAACTAAAAATGTAGTTGCTCAACTCCTGATGATAGTCATCTTCCATAAGCGGCACACATAAAATTCGCTCTTTTTTCAACACTCCCTGACGTTCTCGAAATAAGAAGAGGCACCCAAAGGCGCTTCCCTCTATGGGAGCCCGCCATACCCAAATATCTTTTTCAGCTAATCGCTGAATTGAAGTCGGCCGATCAAAGCCAGTTGCCAAGGAGGCATACATACGAGAAAGTGCCTCTTTATAAACCACTAACTGGGCCGAACGCTCAAAAGAAAGCGCCGCATTTGATACCGCTATAACACCTTCAATCTCAGCCATCATCTCATGCGGCTTTGACTGCAATGCTTTACGGACCAGATCAAGGCGATCTTTATAAGCATTCACATCAAAATCTGGTCGGCAGTTTCCAGCACATCTACCTAGGTGGTAGGCCAAACAGCCTCCGGCGATAATGCGTGAGCACAGCGATAACCTGAATGTTTCCTCTAAAAAACGGAAGGCACTGCGCGCTGCTCCCTTATCAATAAACGGTCCAAAATAGGTTCCTTTTTTTGACTTGGCCCGTACCATTTTAAACTGCGGCAAAGAAACAATGCCTGTATCTGCGGCACTGTGCATCGGCTCATTGGTTATCA
>JAUPVI010000067.1 GCA_030917105.1 Candidatus Babelota bacterium | reverse complement strand
GTTAGCTTTCGAAGCGCTTGGGACATCAGGCGAGCCTGAAGACCCATATGCGAATCTCCCATTTCTCCTTCAAGTTCCGCTTTTGGGACCAAGGCCGCAACGGAGTCAACCACTATCATGTCAATTGCTCCGGAGCGCAACAACATTTCAGTAATCTCAAGAGCCTGCTCACCATGATCTGGCTGCGAAATGATTAAATCATTTACGTTTACCCCTATGGATGCTGCGTATGAAGGATCAATAGCATGCTCAGCATCAATAAAGGCACACGTACCACCCATGCGCTGAGTCTGAGCAATAGCCTGAAGAGTAATAGTTGTCTTGCCTGACGCTTCCGGTCCAAAAACTTCAATAATCCGGCCTCGCGGTAAGCCACCACAACCAAGAGCCTCATCAATTAAGAGTGATCCGGTAGAGACCACATCAATTTTCTGATGTTCCTTTTGCCCAAAAAGCATCACCGATCCTTTGCCAAACGCTTTATCGATTTGAGCAAAGACAACTTCAAGAGCTTTTTTACGAGCCTCCCCATCTTGAACGCTAGCTGTAGTCTTCTTTATTTCTTGCATATCATTCCTTAGTTGCAGTTAAACGTCATAGTTGCAGTTAGATTTCATACGGAATCGGGTCTTGTTGCCCTTGCGAAAGTTGTTTTTGGTTAAATTCTACATGGGCATTGCGCAACAAGGAGGAGACAAAAGCTTGCGACAACACCGACGATTCTTCACTTAACTGCTCATCGGCAGGACTCGATTGGGCCGCAGATGCTTCAACATCTTTAGCACTTTCTTCGTCAATACCGCGTAGCGTCACTAAGTATGCATCGTTTCCGGCAAAATGCAAGACCACCTGTTGCGAATTGGTCAAGGAAAATGCCTTCTTTAAGAGACCGGGAGCCGCCTTGAAGTCATCCTTGTCCCCACCGGCCAAGCTTAGATAGCCTGAAGTAGAATAAGAAGCGTCATATTCCTTACTTGCTTCTTTAAGAGAAGCGCCATCGCGGATGCTCGCTGTCATAGCAGTAGCGATTTCGCGCACGCGGGAAACTGCCTTAGAAGAGATAAGATCTGCCTCCACTGCTTTTGCTACTTCCTTATACGGTTTAATATACGAGCCTTCTTTGCCTTTAAGCTGCACAAGCACATAGGAGTCATTATGGGTAAAGAAACTATAGCTATCAACTGCATACAAGGTAAAACCATTCTTTACGATTTGGCCCTCAAGAGTGTGGGTATTCGCTTTTGATTCCTCTACACTCGCAAGCTCCTTATGAGACTCGGCTGCGTTCGTAATTTCAATAATGGCTTCTTGGCTATTTGCCGCATCTTTTTTGATTTTTTCCATATGGATGCGAGTCCAGTCGGCTGCTTTTTTAGCGCGCACTGTCTTTTCAATTTCGCCTCGAACCTCGGAGAGCGACTTTTCACTTGCAGGAATACGCTCAAGGAGTTGAATAATTTCAAAACCAGCATCAACTTTAGTCACCGGCGCCAACTCTTGTGCTTGCTTTAGGCGGAATGCTGCCTGTTCAAATGCTTTGTCGTAGGTCCCGCGAGAGAAAAAGTCACGAACGCCCCCAACACGAGCTGTTTCTTTGTCTGCCGAATACTCTTCCGCTAATTTTTCAAAAATCGATGGATCTCTCGTAATTTGCGCATGCAAGTCATCCGCAAGTTTACGCGCACCGTCAATATCCGCAGGGATGAGGATGTGGCGTACTTTTACGCGTGGCGCAACACGATAAAGCGTGTTTTTATTTTTTTCATAAAAACTTTCGACTGCTTCATTAGCAACCGTTACTTTATGTTCGGCAACGCTTGGGGAAACAACCCAATATGCAAACGTTCTTTTTTCCGGAACGCGATACTGCTCCTTGCTGCTTTCATAAAATGATTCCAGCTCGGCATTGCTCGTTTCCTCACGAGATACGTTTTTACGCACGTGAGACATTTCAACCTTAGCAACATTAAAGGATTTTTTGACCAAATTTTCCTCTAAAGACTGGCGACGCTCTTTGTGTGACACATACGCCGCATCACCAACAAAACGATCAAAGAGATCGCGCTGCATTTCCTCTTCTTTGCGATCCTCAAAATCAACTACGTGCATGTGGCGCATTTGCATAAAGCGACGGTATGTTTGCATATCAACGTTGCCAGATGCATCAAGAAAATCAGCCGGCAATGTTTTGAGGATTTCTTTACTAACAACCTCTTCATGAAGACTAACAGACAGTGGTTTTAGCGTACTGGCAATAATGGCTTCATATATGAGGGCATCAATGGCCGCCTGTGTAGGGTCAGTAAGACCAAAAAGTTGTAAATAGAAATCAGCAGGGATACCACGAGAGCGGGCCTCACTGCGACGAATATTGATTTGTTCCTGAAAGTCTCGAACGCGAGCATTAAATGTACGGTACGAAACAGACTCCCCATTTACACGCAAAACAGTTGCTACTTGATTTGAACGACTAATCATGGTCAGCGACGATGCCGCAATTGATATCGCTATCGGCCACAAAACAATCTTCCATTTACTTAGATTCTTACGAAAAAGATAACTCACGACATCCTCCAATACAAACTTTTTTACAAAGATGAGGGAGCATTCTAGAGGAGGGGGCTACTTTTTGCAACCAATCTATAGCCCGACTTCAAATAGAAAAGAGCTCAGGTCGCTGTTTCGCAAGGAAAGCGTTCGGCATCAATTTTTTTCACATAAAAGAAACCGAGAAGTACCGTTGGATGAAACTCAACAATCCTTAGTTCGTCATGCGAACCATAGGCTAAAGCATTTAAGAGTTCGCAATAAAAACGCACCGGTTTTTTCATCGCAAGTAAAAAAATTATACGAGGCGTTGCAAAAGCCAATACACTGGCACCTAACCCCGTAATCGCATATGGTGATGGTAGATCGGATGCCATGTCGCTCGCAGAATTCTCGCTTACGCAGAATCAATTTCTTTAATCTCGCACCCACCAACCTCTTCTAGCTGCCGCACAAAGCTGCGCCAAAAAGTTCGTTGTCGCTTGGCATAGTTGCGTGTTTCTTGCTGAATATACGCAACAACTATCGGCAACTGATCAGCCGCCCCCCCCGCCTCAATCCAGGCAGCAAGTTCACGGTAGCCAATGAAGCCTTTCGTTTCCACGAGATGTCGCCATGCGGCGTCGCCCATCAAGCCGCGGACCTCTTCGATCCAGCCATCACGATAAACCATTTGCTCAGTTCGCTGGTTAATGCGGTCGTACAGAACATCACTGGGTGGAGATAGAAAAACAATGTTAGCTAAAAATGGAGGCTTATATGTCGGCACCAAGAGTGACGGCTTGACGCCGTTTTCATACCAAAGAGCCAATGCACGCATAACTCGATAGGTATCATGCATATGAACTTGAGCTGCACGAGCAGGGTCGACTTCGCGCAAATGGCTCCACTGCTCGGCACTTGATAACAATCGCACGGATTCTGGAACCGAAGAAGCTGCGTTATCAGACCGGCCATGAGCCTGATGTGGTGGAAAAAACAATGATTTTATATAAAAAAGAGACCCGCCAACCAAAATGGGCACCTTGCCGCGAGCATTAATGTCGGCAACAACAGCTAAAATCCTCTCGCGGTACTGCGTCACATCAAAGTCTACTGGTTGGTCACAAATATCGAAAAGGTGATGCTTTATCTCGTGCGTTGCCCAATCCAGCGGCTTTGCCGTACCAATAGAGACCCGAGTGTACATCTGCGCAGAATCGGCATTAACAACCTCACCGCCAAGCTGGCGCGCAAGATCGATCGCATAGGCAGACTTGCCGGACGCCGTTGGCCCAGCAATAATATAAACCTTAGATAAGAGAATTGGTTGAGCCATGCTGCCCTGATGAGGCGTAACTAACAATGAACTGCTTAAATGGTGCGCGAACCAACTCAAGGGCCGCAGACCGATCAAGGTCTTTCACCACCATAATCT
The DNA here is from genome assembly GCA_030917105.1 of Candidatus Babelota bacterium. GTDB lineage: Bacteria > Babelota > Babeliae > Babelales > JAUPTZ01 > JAUPTZ01. Next base: position 1,864 of record JAUPVI010000067.1, on the reverse strand, counting down.
CCTGGGCCAAAAGCTCCTCTGTTGCTTGCTGGAGAGACTTTTCGCCAAAAGAAAGTTCTTTGTGCTGCCCAATGTACATGAGTTCTTGATAAATCGCCAAAATACCGACGAAATCACCGGCCTGTAGGCGCGTTTGATAATCTTTTTGTCGCTTACTCCAGACCGTTGGGCTTACCTCAAGGTCTTCGAAGCGTTGCTGCAGAACCGCAGCCGAATAGGCAGTAAGCGCTTCATCAATAGATTGGGGCATATTAAGCGTTCGAACGCCAGTTTGGCCAGTGTTATTCACCGGAATCAACACCGTCATATCTTTATACAAGAAAGAAAGCTTATAAAATTGCATTGGCGCACCGCCGACATGTTTTTCTATGACATCTTCGATAACTGCCACACCGTGAGCAGGATAAACAACTCTCTCATTGACTTTAAAACGCATACCAAAACTCCAAAACACCAGCAACTCTCAAATCGATCCTCGTTCAATATACACGCAAAGTGACCAATCAAGCAAGAAGATTATAGGAAGCAAGAGGGCCCGCTCTTAACGAGCAGGCCCTGAAGTAGATCCCCCGCCAACCCTTCGATTGGATACGAAAAGAGTATCAGCTACCAATAGCGTATGAAAATATTTCTGGAAAAGAGATTAAAAATAGCGAATAATACTGAGTAAATTCATTTAACAACAAGAAGAGCATGAACCCAACAACGCGAACAGCCAGCCAACTTTCTCGGCGCCACTTCATCATCGCCACGATATTTGAAGGAGGCAAATACCTCCATCAGGCAGCACTGTATTTTATGCTGCCGGCGGCTGAATATGGCCTTGTCGGCTCGGTGTTCTCGCTTGCCTACCTTTCAGCCAACCTTGCCTGCCTTGAAGGCAATAATGCACTGGTACCACACACCAACGCTATCAGCATTAATGTGAATCGGCGTGAATTTATCCTGCGGCACCTCATCGGGCCGCAACTCATACAACATAGCCTTGCTGCCACAGCAACTGGCTGCACCATCTATCAACTTACACACCAAGAGCTTTTAGCCGGGGCTGGTTGCCTCATCGCCTTAACCGAAGGGCTGCGCATTGCATGCCGCCCACTTATTTACGCCATGGCAAACAGCCAACGCACCGCCAAAAACGAAGCCGCTATTTCATTTGCCTATATCGGTATTTTATGGACCGCTACCGCACTAAATGGCCAATATCTTACCAGCACGACAATAGTAGTCCTCTACGCAATCGCAAGCGTCCTGGGGCTGAGCTACCTCATTACGGCAGGACTCATAAAACTCAAAAAAATCCCGAAATCAAGCGAATCCGCAACCTTACCCCAATGGGAAGACATCTGGGGGCTACAAAGATCGCTTCTTGCACTCCAGCTGCCACACAATCTTTTCTCCGCAAACTTCATCGTACCATTCTTTGCCTATCGCAACGGGTTGGCAATGGCAGGGGCCATAAAGATAACCAGCGAAGTAGCCAGCGCGGTACGATCGGTCATCAAAAGCAGTATCGGCTTTCCACTTAATGCATTGTTTAGCCAGATCGCAACGAATCAGGCCTCAAGTGGCGAAAGGCGGCAAGAAATATTTGCCACTATCCAATCAGTTGCTGCACAAGCAAGTGCCATCTTAATAGCAACACTCAGTATCATCGGGGCAGCATTGGCAATACCGTGGCCAATACATACAAAGGTAATATTTGGCGGGTTCTGTCTTCTTATGGTTGCCGATTATCTATGCATGCCATATGAACTCTTAAGTCTTCATAGCAACACGGTGGGGCGCGCAGCACTCATTCGTGGCGCAGAAGTGATCGTAGACATTGTGGTACTTATTATTTGCGCACAGTGGCCGCTTGGCG
>JAUPVI010000066.1 GCA_030917105.1 Candidatus Babelota bacterium | reverse complement strand
CGGTGTACCATTTTTCAATACTACAAGTTGTGCACGAAGCTCTCTATATCCAATAGATCTTTGCGTCTTAAAATCACCATCCGCTCGTGCAATAACAGCTGCAAGCCTCTCTCCCTCAACTTCAGGCACCGAAAGAAAACGCACAAGAGGATAGGCACACCAACCTGCAATTACCGGCACGTCACCAGCAGACTTATCATATAATAAGACACACGATTGCTGCGGATCAAATACAACATCATGTGTAGGATCTGTGAGCCAGTCCAACACTTTTTCATACTCGCTCCCTAAACAAATAACCGGTTTTTTTAGCAGGGCCATGCTATTTGCTTCATGAGAGGTTTCTGCCGCAACCTCTTCAACAAAGACCGCCTCAATTTTATCTTTCTCCTCAGCTGGCCGCCTTGGCAATTCACTGTTTAACGCCCCATACAAAGTGGTTGCAGTTAAGGCCTCTGTTTTATCATGCACTGTACGCACCGCACCACCGGCAACACCAACTACCTCCCCAAATACCTTTACGGCCCCATCAAAAAAACCTAGTGGAACATAAGACGGCTTGCGCTCGTACTGTTTCGCGACCAAGGGCCGTGCCTGGACCAAATATATGATATCGTGACCATTTTCGTTTGCAACAACAAACTCAACATCTTGCGGTGCTTTTTCATCATTATTTTTAGAACGTAGAGCTCGTTGATCGAGGCGATCTGCCACCATTTTCAACGCCTTCACTGCGGCAGATAATAATGCTGGTTTTTGAGAGCTATTGTCTTTATTCCGTTCCTTAACTAGCTTCTTGCTTTCTCCTGGAACGAGACGAAAGGGCTTATGCCGAATAACCTGCCGAACAGTGTGATTTTCATCTACCAAAAAAGTATCTACTTTCCCCAGACTATTAACAACAAGCTCATTATGCCCATACGCAGCCTGTATCAACGTGATCCCGGAAAAGTACTTCTTATTCGTTGCATAGAAGCATCCTCCTTCCTGTTCCTCAGTATACAAAACACCACACCGCGGAATAAAACGCTCTTTCTCAGGCACTGACATATCCTCTCCTACCATCACTTGCATCAGTAACGGCACGAAAGGAACTGCTCTAATATCATCCCCAGCGTCAAGCCGCTGGGAAAGAGATTTTTCACTAACGTAGGAAAAAATAACTTTTTTAATCGCCCCAAAAACTTCAGTAAACGAAATAGCGACATTCGGCACACTTGTATTTCCCCCAGCATTGGCAAGGGTTGTGGTATCTTCACGACCAGTACTGCGAACCATTACTTTATTCTGTTGCACCCGCTCATCTGATAAAAAGAGATCTACGAGTTGTCCTTCTTCTCCAAACATTTTTTCAAAGTTAGCCAGCGCAGTAATGGCATCAGATTTTTCATTACACTTCTGTTTGAGCAACGCTCTAACTTCTCCGGCTGCACGCAATCGCTGCTCATTATTATCAGCACCCACAACCCGCTCATTCCACAACTGATCAAGGTCAATGCCTACGATTCCCCTCAAAAACGCTTTAACAGCATCAGAAGAAATAGCGACAAATGGCGGCACTCGCAATTCATACCCAGTCTTTTCTTTAATATATGGGCTATGCTTTTTGCAAAATTCATGTAACTTGGCAAGATTAGCAGCCTTATTACCATGCAATTCCGCATCTGCCTTAAAGTGATATTCCTCGGCTGGTAATAAATTTTCCTGACCAACCTCAGCCTCACCGGAATCTATTGCCAGCAGACTCCCATGCTTTCGTCTTTTGTTTGGTCGGCCCCCAGCTTTTTTTTGCTTACGTTTTTCCCGCTCCGCTTGTTTTTCCGGCATAGACGATTGTTCCGCGCTCGTTCCTACAGCCGTACCAATTGACAAGGCATCAGGCGACGATATGGCAAGAGCCCCGCCCTTATTAATAGCAACATTTACACTTTCTTCCTGTCGAGCAGCCGACTCTTCATTAGGTATATCATTTTTTTTTAAATACCGATGCACACCATACCCAAGCCCAACACCCGCACCAGCTACCCCCACGCCAATCAAAGCATTTTTCCCCCAGCGGCGGTATTTTGCTCTCTGATAAACAGACTGCGCGAACGACACTATCAACAACGCTTCTTTTGGACTCAGTTCTCTCTCTAGCCGCTTTATAAGGATTGGAGCCTCTATTTCAAAGGTTTTTGGCGCTTTCTTACCTTCAACAACCCAGCCCATAATTTTTTGAAACTGTCCCTGAAGCTCTGGATGTGCCGCTAAAGCACGAACACACCCGAGATACTGATGGCCGACTGAATTAACAGATTCCGCTATAACTTCCTGAGCACATTGCGCAACAAAAACAAATGAGGATAAAAAGCCAAGAAACACATACAAAAACATTCCGATCTCCTGCGACACTATAAAACAGCGGAATACCAATAATAAAAGAATACACTCACACGCAAGAAACAATAAAAATACCGCTTGGGGCCAGACATACCGCTCAAAGCACCAATCTCTTGCACGTGCCCTGGTCATCTACCTATAGTGAGATGGTATCATCACACCATCCAGGAGCATTTCATGAAAAAAAACACTATAGTTACTGCACTGCTATTTTCATGCCTAAGCGCTATTGCATTACACGCAGGACCAGTCATTGTTTTTGATATTCACGGCGTACTTCTTCGCGACGACATTGCCAGCCTAGTACAAAGAAAAATTGCTTTATTACTCGCTCAAAATCGCGGCATGGGAGATAACCCACTGGTAAAAGAGCTCAATGGGCTCATGACAATGTGCCGCCCGCTTGGCCAACCAACCGCTGAGTATTCGCCAAGTCTTGGTGTTCCCTATGAAATTTACGCTCTTTTTGCCGGCATTAAATCACCGGATGAAGTACGAGCTGCGGTACTCGCTATGATCACAAATACACCACTTGACCCAAAAAAAGCACTTATGTTTGAGGCATTAATCGACACCACATTCAACAACGTGGAACGCGTCAGTGCTCTGGTTGTCATCCCAACCACCGCCGCTCTTCTCAAATCACTGCTCAGTGATCCAAACAATCAAGTATATATTTATAGCAACGCCCCTGCCGAATGGGTAAACCAATACCGCACGCTGTTTCCTGACATTTTCGCAGGAATCCCGCACGACCATCTCATGTGCTCTGGTAGCACCGGCTTCATTAAACCATCAAAAGCCGCATTCGAAGCAATCTGCGCAGAAGCGAACTGTGAAATAAGTGATATTATTTTAATCGATGACTCACAACAAAACTGCGAGACGCTTCAACAACTTGGCGGCACGGCCCTCCGTTGCTTTACGCCTAAACCGCTTTCAGGCGGCGCTTCAACAACCAATACCCAGCCAGAATAAAAAAAAGAGTCGAGCTAACCATTACTGCCATACACTGGCTAAATGGCGCAAAACAAACTTCATGAAAGAAGAGCTGACGAAGAGCCTCTGTCATATAAGCAAAGGGGTTACAAAGTAAAACCCAGTTAATTCCTGGCACGCCACACTTTGCAATAGCATAGACTGGCACCCACATACCACTCAGCCACAAAAATGGTTCTATACCATACGACCACGCATACTCTATGTCGTGCATCGTTCGTATTAAGCCAAACACACAAAAACCGTAACTGATCGCCATGGCAGAGGCCAAGAAGACAAACCCTTCAAGCGCAAACCAATTCAATTGATCGGTATATAAATTTGAGCCAATAAAAAGCTTAACCATCGGAAAGAATGGCATCATCATCAAAGCAGTATAGAGAGTAAAGAAAAAAAGACGGGAGAAGAAAGCAGCTGCATAAGAAGTAGCCATCACATGATACCGCAATATGCCAGATTCTTCTCGCTCACCCAGCAAGAGCACCAACGGCATAAAAGTTCCTACCATGAGCTGCAACAACAACATACCAAGAACTAACTCGGTTCCTTTCGCTATAGCCCCTTGGCTACCAAAAGAGGCTGCTGGGAGAAAAGTACCGTTGCTTATGCCCCAGAGAAAAGGCCATACGAATACATAATTGATCACCGAATCGACCAATGAATCTTTGATCATAAACCAATGGCGACAAAGCAACAAATACATCTGCATCAAAAAAACCACACTACACCCTTCGCATTATAACGGGGTTGATCGCCTGAACAATAGACTGGCGCAAGAACAACCACAAAGCTGTATTAACGCACACTAATACGACAATACAGAGCGAAATGTTCAAATACCCTGCGTTACCAAAAAATGCCGCACGCATCCCTTCACAACAGTACACCATCGGGTTCAAAAGCATAAGGCGCGAAAGCCACCAGGCTTTTTCTGCCGCAACTCTAAACGGATACATGGCACATCCCAGTGCAGCCATTGGTGATAAAAGACGAGGCCAAATATTACCAAGCAACACCGGCAACGGAGTCCTATGAGCTAAGGCTAAGAAGAGCAATGTGACGTACTGAACCGTCAGGACCAGCATCGCTACAAGCCCAACCCATGAAATAGAGAAGTACTCCCAGCGTCCAATAATAATAAAGCCTAGAATAAATACGGGAACCCCTATAGCCAGTATTCGCACCATCATGCCCAAGACACGCGCCCCCATAACCATCCAAAATGGAACTGGCAAACCATAATAGTAGGCCCCTAATTTTGGTGAACGTAAATCGAAAGCTACCTCGATAGCACAGGTATACGCAACCGAGTATGAATTAACAATAAAGGCTCCTGCATACAACGGAGCACACAGCGCCACCGGCATTCCCATTGCCGGCATAAAATAACCAGCAGTCAGCGAAATTAAAGATGCGTATATAAACGCGCTGCTTGCAACCTCTTTCCAAGAATTGGCAAGGGCCAACAATTCTCGTCGCAGAATAAGCCCTGCGATTGTGCACCCCTCACGCAGCTGATTCATATAATTCTTTCTCTTTTTCTTGTCGCGACAATCGGATAAAAATCTCTTCCAGAGAATCTTGATCATGTTTATTTTTCAAATCCGTTACCGAACAGACCAATTGCACCTTACCATCCCGCAATAAACAAATACGATCAGCCAACACTTCTGCTTCATCCAGATAGTGAGTCGTCAAAATAACCGTAACACCACTGTCACGCAGCACTGCTATATGATCCCACAATTGACGTCTGATATCAGGATCCAAGCCAACGGTTGGCTCATCAAGGATCACCAGTTCTGGCGAATGCATAAGCGCTCGCGCAATAAGCACCCGTTGCCGCGTACCGCCGGACAATTCCTCGATCTTACGATTGCGATACCGCCCAAGATCATACAAAGATAAAAGTAGATCGGCACGAGCCTTAGCAGCATCTGAACTCATGGCATAAAAGCAACCAGCAAAAATCAGATTCTGCTCTACTGTTAGGTATGTATCAAGATTTGGCTGCTGCGGGCAAAACCCAAGTGCCATACGATAGGTACGTAAATCTTTATAAATAGAAACACCACGAAAGAAGATATCGCCCGATGTTGGTGGATGTTGCGTTGCAATAATGGAAGAAAGGGTTGTTTTGCCGGCGCCATTGATGCCCAGGAGCGCGAACACTTCACCTTTGTTGATAGTTAAACTAACACCATCAAGCGCGTTCGTATCGTTATACTTTTTAATTAGGTTATCAATAACTAAAAATGAAGCTTCCATATCGCCCTTTCGATGCTATGAGCGGGAAGCGTATCATAACAGGCTACTCATACGCAAGGGCCACGCGCACGAAACACCCGTATAACTAGAGGCTTTCCAGCACTAAACACACTCTTTACATCGCCCCCACACTGCGATACAATCACTCACCACTAGCGTATTTAATTATGAGAGGTTTCTATGAAAAAGCTTTTGCTCGTCCTACTTACACTCGGTTTCAGCACACTTTTTAATGCTCATACATTCGCCGCAGACGAAGCCGC
>JAUPVI010000065.1 GCA_030917105.1 Candidatus Babelota bacterium | reverse complement strand
CAACTTACCGTAACAGCAGTGAGCAATACCGCCAGCGCGAGCAAGTCGCCGGCCGTCATAAAAACGACTGCGCCGGCCGGCGTTAACCCAGCAGCAGCGGCGGCATAATAACCAGGAGATTTTTAGTGAACATACGATTACTTATTGTCCTCCTTTTTTCTTCCGTTGCAGGCAGTCATGCCGTGCTGGAATATGGGGGGAAAACCTATTTCTCACTACCGCACTTTGATGCCCAACGCTGCCAAGAAACGGCGCTCTGGCACACACACACCACTACCGACATTGGAAACCCCATTGGTCTGAGCGTGCAAATCGTGCCGTTTGTAAACAAGGCGATCAATACCGAGGCTATTGCTCGGCACCTCACACTCAAGGATTCAGAGACAATTCAAATAGCAAGCGACCGCTTTAATCAGGAAAGCACCAGTGTATTACCCTACAGCGCCATCGTACACAATCCATCACTCAGCGCGACTGAGGGCAGCGCCACACTCACCCTCACCCCGGATTTTACCAATGTTGGGGCAACATTCAGCGCGTTCTTTGACGCGAAAAACTCCTTTCCCGGCATAGCACTCTCATTCCAAATGCCACTGTACTATACCACTGCCATACTAACCCAAGCCGGCGGCACTAAAATAATGGATGGGTATTTTTCCGGCACTTTTTCACAAATTACCCCGATCCAGGCTCCCCTGAGCTACGGGTTATTTGGCAAACACCGCCACACAGTCTGTGGCCCGCTGAATGTTTCTCTACGCTATAGTGCATTAGAAAACGAAAGCAACTACCTCACCGTCTACGGCGGAGCCGGCATAACACTCAAAAAAAAACCAGCACAAATCTATTTATTCGACTATCACAGCACAGCATACGACCACCACAAATTCACTGCTGGCGTTGAAGCAGGGGCGACCATAGGCCAGTATGAAGGACTAACCACCGAACTCATCACTCAGTTTAACTACCAGTACATATTTGGTGGCTCAGAAAATCGCCTCCTAGGCTTGATTGATGACGACGGCAGCATTCCTTATGGCTCGCCCTACTTACTTGGCGCTCAAGTCAACGCAGCCGGAGTCTTTCCTCTTCCTAACGTTCTGTATCAACCGGTCAATCGCGCCGCACTAAACGCTGCCGATGTTTCTTGCATGCTCGCTCTCACCTGGCAAAGTTTTACTTTTAACCTAGGGTATGAGCTTTTTGCCCGCCAAGAAGAACGTCTTACTATCTTGAACTGGCCAGAAGGCAGGTACGCTATCGTATCACCGCTGTATAACACCAGCGCTGCCTTTACTAACGCCGTAAGCACTAGTGCCTATTTACACGAAACAATCCTACTCAACCATCGAATCTTGACCACCGATATGCTCAATGCTTCAGCTGCCACAAGCCCTGCCCAAGTGGGCGGCCGCGGTGTTTTTGGGGTTGGCTATAACACACTATTCTATGGCTTTCCGGTCGCTTTTGGCGGTGGACTCAGCTTTACTGCCGGCTTTAACAAGGCAACTGCTTCGCTGATTGGTTGCTGGTTCAAAGTGATGGCCTCGTTCTAATCAATGGTATACAACGTAAAAAAGAGCACGTAATTACACGTGCCCTTTTTGCTTCTTACTTTGTGCGCATTGCGTGAACATAATCCACAACATTACCCACCGTCTTTATTCTATCTGAATGCTCATCTTTGATTTCGATACCAAAAGTCTCTTCAAAGCTCATAATGAGTTCAACTAAGTCCAAGGAGTCTGCCCCAAGCTTCTCAAAAGAATCATCCAGCGTCACCGTACCGGGTGATTTAGCCAACTTTTCTTCGATAATGGCAATCACTTTTGCAGCCGTATCTTCTTTTCTAAATACCATATGCGTGCGCCACTTCCTACCTAGAACGATTCAGAGACACCGTCAATGAGTGCCAATTTTTCTTTTGCTTTGCTCACCCATGGCGAGCTCTTACGATCAGCACGATCATATTGCGCAATCAACTGCTTCCAATAGTTTGCTGCTGAAACAGTATCATCGCTCAACCAATACTCAAGACCCAAGTAGTACAGGGCACTGTCATGCACTGCATTCTCTTTTGTGGCGGCCAACTGAGTAAGCAAGCTCATCCCGCGCTCTTTGTCCCCTTCGGCCGAGCTATCAATAAGCAACCGAGCGTAAGTCAACGTATAGAGTGCAAGAACATTCGGCTCATTAATATGGGTAAGAACATCAGCAAGTACCGTACGGGCTTGCGCATCATCACCTAAATGAAGCAATGCTTGCGCTTGTGCAGCGCCAGCCATAGCACCAATACCAACATGGCTGTATTGGGCATACACTTTACTAAAAGCTTCAGCAACCGCCTGCCATTTTTCTGTTTTGCTGGTAAAAGCAAGCTCAAATGGCCCTTTTGCCTCATTTTCTTTCAACACCCGTGCTTGCAATAATTGCATCGCACCGGCATATGCCTTATGGCCTTGCTTTGAAACGAAATCTTTGTAAAAAAAATAGCCAGTGATGCTGGCGCCACTCACCGCGACCAACGCCGCTGAGAGCAATAACTCTTTTCGGTAGTTCATTGCACGGTCAAATAACCGCTCTACCACTGTTTTAGAATATTCCATGCTCTAGTACTCCCACCATAAATAATCTGTGCAAAAGCCGAGTGCGAGGCCCCGACAAGCCAATGAGGGGCGGATACTACCATACCCGCAACCTCTTATCTACTTTTCCGCTAAAATTATGTTATACGCCTTGCGAATGGAACGACTGATCGACACTGCATGCGATGCACCATGGCCCACAATGACAATGCCATTAACCCCCAGCAACCGAGCGCCGGATTGAGCAGCTTCGCCAAAGCGATTATCAAGCGCCACAAGGGCTTCTTCAAACTTGGCCCGCACTTTATCGCCATCTTGCGTATCGCGCAGGAGACCTCCGCTTGAAAGTTCTTGGGCCAGCGAATGGCGAATCATAGAGGCCGTAGCCTCCATGGTTTTGAGCAGGACATTGCCCGCAAAACCATCACAGACCACCACATCGGCGCAGTGATTAATCACGTCGATTGGCTCAACGTTTCCAATAAAATTAAGGCTTGATTCTTCAAGTAATGAGGCCGCCTGCTTAACGAGCGTGGTCCCTTTGCCTCGCTCTGCTCCGTTTGACAACAAACCAATGCGCGGCTCAGGAATAGCAAGCAACTTTTCAGCATAGAGCGAACCCATTTCTGCAAATTACTGCAAATAATGCGGTCGACAATCGACATTTGCCCCCAAATCGAGAGCAATGACCGACCCCTTAAGAGTCGGCAGCAATCCGGCAATCGCAGGACGATCAATCCCTTCCTGTCGACCAAGTATGAACAAGGCAGCAGCCATCAGTGCGCCAGAGTTACCGGCAGAAAACACCGCATGAGTCTTCCCATCAGCCATGGACTGAACCGCTTTTACCAAAGAGGAATCCAACTTTTTGCGTACAGCAAACACCGGCTCTTCGGCCATGCCAATGATTTCACCAGCCTGCACAACCTTGATGCCAAGCAATTCCCATTCCGGGTATTGCTCGCTCAAATAGCGGACAAGCTTGTTTTCGGGCCCAAAAAGCATAATCGGCACACCGGCTTTTGCTGCCTCAAGGACCCCTTCAATCACCGCGTGCGGCGCAAAGTCGCCCCCCATGCCGTCAACGGCAACATAATGGGCTTTTTTGCTCATACTACTCACCCAACAGGTACGTGAACTTAAGAATTATTCAGCAGATTCGTTTGCACGCATTGCATTTTCTGATGCAGCGGCATACTGAGCAGATCGGGCAGTACCACGATCGTGAAGGCGCTCATACTTAGTCCTAAGAATTTTTAAGCCCTTATAGTAGCCACAACCTTGACAAACTTGGTGCGAAGCAAGAGGCGCTCTGCAGGTTTGACACTCTGAAATTGGATTTAATTTGATGAATTTGTTGGCAGATCTCTTATTCCGACGGGAACGAGAAACCTTCATTTTTGGTACTGGCATACGTGCTCCTTGTGCTACTGATCATGGTGAAACTTGTTATTTATTTTGATTTCCTTATACTTCTCTAATCATGATCGTGACGCTAAGACTACTTTTTCAGCGATTGTTTGTCAAAGAGCAGTGTATACGATCAAACAAGATCGGCAACCTATAAACCGCCCACTGACCGTGGAAAACCCGGTCCTGGACGGCAAATTCAATGAAAGGAACGTCGTGACTACTATTTCTGTGGACATGATTAAAAAACTACGAGATGCAACCCAAGTAAGCATGATGGACTGTAAAAAGGCACTCATCGACGCTGAGGGCGACTTTGATAAAGCGATCGAAATCCTTCGCAAGAAGGGAGCCTCGGTTGCCGCAAAGCGTGCAGAAAACGCTACCAACAATGGCAACATTCAAGTCATGGTAGCCCCAGACTTTAAGAGCGGCACTATCGTTGAAACCGCCTGCGAAACTGACTTTTCGGCTAATACTGAAGATATGCGCAACTTCAACCAAACAGTTTGCAACCAAATTCTCTCTTCAAACACCGACAACGTCGCTGACCTGATGACTGAAAAGGTAAGTGGCGCCAGCTTGACCCTCCAAGGGGTTCTTGATGGCCTGATCGCTAAAATCGCGGAAAGCATCAAAGTGGCTCGCTTTGTAAAAATGACCACAACGAACGGCGTTATTAACGGTTACGTACACGCTGGCTCAACGCTTGGCATCTTGGTCGAACTTGCAATAGACGGCAACCGTCCAGCCGACATCACGGCGCTGGTACAAGCGGCTAAAGACGTGGCGATGCAAATCGCGGTTACTAAGCCACTCTGCGTCAACCCATCAGAGCTTGATCAAGCAGTTATCGCAAAGGAATCAGAAATCTTTGCAGAACAGCTTCGCAGCGAAGGCAAAAATGCCCAAATCATCGAAAAGATCTTGCCAGGAAAACTGAACAAGTTTTACGAAACAGTTTGCCTTCACAACCAAAAGTTCATTAAAGATGACAAGCAAACAATTATGCAAATGCTTGAAGCTGTCGGCAAACAAGCCGGCTGCTCTGTGCGAGTTGCTCGATTCGTTCGCTTTGCCATTGGCCAGTAATACGCAACAAAGGGACGCTCTATGTTAACGTTAAAGATTACCGAAGGTGATGTTAAGGGTTTTGAGTCGGCAGTAGCGCTTGCAATGCAAGAGCCTATCAAGCATTTTGAAAAAGATCTTGCCAGCATTCGTACCGGTCGCGCCAACACCAAATTGATCGAAGATGTCAAAGTGGAAAGCTACGGCCAAGTTATGAACTTGCGTGATTTGGCAACGCTCGGCGCACCTGATGCCCGTTTGTTAACCATTCAACCGTGGGACAAAGCCTTACTCGGCGCCATTGAAAAAGGAATTCTTGCCTCTGACGTTGGCATTACGCCACAAAACGACGGGCAAATGATTCGCTTGGCATTACCGCCAATGAGCTCTGATCGCCGTGAAGAATTGGTTAAGGTGCTCAATAAGAAAACTGAGGAATGCCGTGTTGGCGTTCGTGGTGTTCGTAAAGAAGCACAAAATTTGGTAAAAGAACTTGAAAAAGATGGTGACATCTCAGAGGACTTTGCTAAGCGCTTGGCCGATTCGTTGCAAAAAGTCACCGACAACAGCATTAAGGTTGTTGACGAACTGAGCGCGAAAAAAGCAACCGATATTCGCGCGGTTTAATACCACTCGAATGATACATTTACAAAAGAGGTCCGGGTAATTCCGGGCCTCTTTTGTTTGGGCACATTTGCCAACCCCTTTATAATCGGGTACCGTTCTCCGTGCCAGACCATTTTACAACCCTCGGAGGCTCTCATGATCCCGTACATTTTTTTTAGCGTTTTAACTCTTTTTTGCGCATCAATTAGCATTGCCACAGATACCCCTCCCCCATGTACTCCTGATGCGCAGCCACGCAACCTCACTCGTGAAGAAAAAGTAATTCTTCAGCACGAA
>JAUPVI010000064.1 GCA_030917105.1 Candidatus Babelota bacterium | reverse complement strand
TAATTGGTTGGGTGCGCTGCATAAACGAATGCAAACCCCCGGCATGTGCTACCACACCAGCCCCCGGCTGTACCATAAGGTGGTAGGTATTACAAAACAATAATTGAATATCGAGCTCCGCTACCTGCTGAGCTGTTAGCCCTTTCATGCAGCCATTGGTTCCCACTGGCACAAAGCCAGGCGTATCAATAACACCATGTGGCGTATAAATGCGGCCAACACGTGCCCGCGACTTGGTCGAAACATATAAAACTTCAAATTTAAAACTCATTTTTCCCCACAATCACAAACCGCTTGGTTCCTGCTAACAATGGCGCAAGAAGCAAAATGATGACCCCTTTAATAAGTAACGTAAACATAATAATCTGCCACACATCATCCACTAACCCATATAAACCGGCAAAGGCAAATACCAGCGTGTCCACCAATTGGCCACCGATCACTGCCCCAACACTCGCTACAGAAGATGTTGCACCCCCGAGCAACCGGGTCAGTATCAAATGCACCCGCTCAGAGACTACATACGCCAAAAAGCTGGCGAGCAACATACGCAACCCAGTACTACAGAGCTGCGCAATCATGCGCGACATATCAGCGTCTATGCCATCATAGGCGCAATGAAACTGCGTTAAGCAGACAAAAAGTAGTAAAAAACCAAATGTTTCCCAAATAGCACGCCGCGCTCGCGCATCAGTATAGTAGTAGCGAATAAGGCTAATGCCGTACATACCGCTGACAATAAACACTTCACTACAGGTTGTTTCGATACCAAACAACATGATCTGCTTAGTGACAAACAGATTGGCAAAAATCAATTGCAGGCCAAGAATAGAAATAAGTGCCCCGTACGAAAACAAAAGACCCCACAAGACAGTCCCACTCACTAACAGAATGTGGGCAAGGAACAAAAGCTCATTGTACATAACCACGCTCCTTACACCAGACTGCAAGGGTTATCACGACCGAGCTAGAAAGAATCAATACCAACTTAATACCAGTACTCACCCCAGTCATTTGGAGCACACTGCCAATCGAAACATCGCGCCCAAACACCCCAAAAAAGAAAATCAACGCATCGAGCAATTGCCCCGCCATCATTGCCACAAAAGTAGTATAAAAAAGCCCGCGATCATGAAGAACTCTGGAGAGAAGCCCGGCTAACGCAACAGTTACCAGCTGTGCCACATAGTGAGCAACGATACTGAAAAACGTAATGGCCGGAATTCGACCAAAAACCCCCACAAAAACAGGCTGCATGGTATCAACTGACGATGGCGCATAGGCAACCTGAAACCAACAGAGAAGAAAGGCTATACTAGAAAGTCCAACCGACAGCAGCGCTGATCGCCGGGCAAACGATTCACCCCAAATGGCACGCCCCATCAAAATTGCACAGATACTGCCAATAATGTACACGTCGCCGCCACTCGAAACAAAGCCGCATAAATACATTTTTTTTATAACAAACAGGTTGGCAAAGACAACGTAGAGACAGGCCAGCGCTTGCAGCATATGCTGACCAGCAAGAAAAGCGCCGATCGCAGCGCCAAAAACAACTAATGCATGGGTAACAAAAACAAGCTCATTCATACCCCCAGGATACCAGATCTCTTAATTATTGCCACCGCCATCATCGCCACAAAAAAGGCCGTTCTGCCGTGCTCTCAGCCCCAGCTTTTGGCTCATCCATGGACTATTTTGGGTGCATCATCTATACTATAAGACATTATAGCTTACAATTTAGCTGCTTAGAAAGACCCATATGTTGCATCTTCTTTCCCTTCTTCTTGCGTTCTCTCTAATTGCCAGCCCGGTATTGGGGATGGATGAAGATGCGCCGACTTTGAGCACTGAAGCGCCTCTTGCGCTTGCCGCCGATGCTATAAAGCCAACTGGCATGGAAGATACCGAAAAAACTGAAGAAATGCCCACTGCCGAGGAAGATGCTGCACCTCCTGCAAGAACCGATGACAGAACAGAAGCCGCGCCGGCAGAAGACGACACAGGGGAACCTACTGCAAAAGCTGGTGCCAAAGCAGAAGCTGAAGCGAAAAAACAGCGTGAGCTGCAACATTATATCGCGAATGTTGACCGTCTTTTGGAAAAAACACTTATTGCAGAAATCGATTCTAAAAAAAGTCGCAGCAACTACAGCGTACTAATCAATCACTTAGCTATCCTAAACGAGATGAATTTGTCCTTAGCGCAGCCCAAAGATAGTGGTAAAATTTGGGATAATATCGGAGCAATACGCAAGATTATGAAATTCCTTAAAACTCATGAAGGAGACCAAAAAGAAATCACAGCAGAACAACTCAGGAATTATTTTAATAGTTTCAATGTCACTTTTCTGGCCTGGCAGCAATCTGACCGAAATCTTTTGCAGGAAACCCTCCAGAATTATGTACTGCATTCTCTACGTTCATGCGCGGAAAGGCGCACGGCAGAAGGGGCCACTCAAACGAGTTTATATTATTTTATTCGTTATGCAGCAGTAGAAGAAAAAAGCGCTGCGATAAAAGGCAGGCTTTACTGGCTAATCGAAAACGAACGTAACCTCAAAGAGCAGCTCCACAAAAAAGAAAGAATAGGTACGGTCTTAGACAATACAGTGGCCGCGCTCACTCCTCTTCTTATGCGGCCCGTTACTCTAAAAAATCGAGCTGCAGCCGCTGAGTCTGCCGGAAGGATAGTGGTACAGGAGAAAGAATATCTCATTGACGAACAAATACGCGCATTAATCAGCGAATACTACGAAAAACAAGGAGGCGATGTTGGACTGCCTTTTGTCGCAACTATGCGCCACCTCATGCAAAGCGCATATGAAACCGGTAGTTATGCAGTGGCTCTAAAGTTAGCATTGGTATCAAATAAACATGTGCATGATAATGGCGGTGTTGAAAGGAATCCTTCTATCAGTAAAGATCAGGCTTTCCGTGAGTACGAGAAACGAGCAAAAAAAGACTCCAACAAACTTACAAAACTCGCCTATACAGCTGAAGATCTAGAGCCTTACCTAGCTGAAGAAGAAGCAAACAACAAAGTTTCAAGTGTTGTAATAGAAATCGTTACAGCAAGAATGCAAGCTGAAGCCAACGAAAGTAGACAAGTTCGGCTGCAAAAGCTGCTTCAAAATGTCTTCCTCGAACAATCCGCAGCCCTGCCCCAACCATACAACTCTGCAGCAAGGCAAAAATTGCTTATCTGTACACATCTCATGACCATGGCTCAAGACCGGACGATCACAGGAAAAGAATACTCGCCTGAGGCTGCACTCAAAACCTGCGTCCATCTACTACAAAAGGACAGGGAAACCATTTTTGTAAATGAAGATCCTGAAGCAGCAGTTGCGTCTTCTTACAGCTCCTACCCTAGGGCTAATCCATACGCGGCAGTAAGCCAATATGTTACTTCTCTGAAAGGCAATCGTATAGCAGAAGAAAATTTGCAAACCGCTATAGCAGAAAACTTTGCTGATGATACCACTGTCCACACATTAAGATACGTCCTCACGAGTATCGCTATAGATCTGGAAAACAACACGGCCAAAGAATGGACGGATTACGCCAAAAGCAAACTTTCAAGGCTCCTTATGGCTGAAGACACTCAATTTTTAGACAAACAAGTCACACGAGAAGAAGCACTCGCTATCTACACACAGCATGCCACTCATGAGAACCTCGACACTAACATATATACCTTCAATAATCTTTATCTTCCTGCGGCACAAGCAGCCCGCAAGGCACAAGCAGAAATCAAAAATCTACTGTCGTCAACCTCAGATTACCCCGCAGAGGGAAAAAGCTTGAAGCACCGGATTGTTGATGCAATCTTAAGAATCGATCGAGAAATGAGAACCCTTGAAGAAAATATTCAAGACCTACGGCAAGGCATCTATAAAGACGAGTTTTTCCCGCGCAACGAGCTATTCAGTCATGTGGAGCGCTTCCCTCAGCAAATAACACATTTCCAAATCAATCAAAAGAAAACCGAGTTCATGGAGTCACTCGCCACTAAACATCTGATCTTCACACAGCTGGCATACCTGTATAGTCAATTCAATGAGGACAACGCGCCGACATTGCCAGAACTCATGGCAAGTTTTGAATCTGCGCCGCATCAATCACTCGAGCTGCTTAAAAAAAACGCTTCAATAATTAATAGAAGCCCCGTTGTAACATCGGCAACGGTTGAAAAGAAGACTCTCGACAGGCAGAAAGAAGAAGCTGATCGACAAAAACGAGCTGCCTCGCCAGAGCAACCCGTAAAATCTCGATTATCGCCGCCAACACTTCTTGATACTGTCGCAGATCCGTTAATACCAGGCATGTCACCTGCTCAGAGACCGGCTTCACCGAAGCCGTCACGGCAAACGTCACCGGTAGTGCCCACTCCGCAACCAAATAACACGGGTAAGGCCGCCAATAAAAAGCAAGTATCGCCGCGCATCAATGTAAGTCCGACCATTGATATCAATTTGACACGCAATACGCCTGATTCCTTTGATCACAGTAGCGTTTCTACCGACACCGACACCGACAACGAAACCGAAGATATACTAACTACGGATGCTGATGCCAGCTCGACTGCGGCGGAAGCAAGCCTTCTGGGTAATGGCGGTCAGGATAGCACTCCACCGCTCGCAGGAGTTTCGGTGACACCAGTAAAACCAAAGGATAAGTCCGCCTTGCCGCTTGTTGGCTTTGGGGGAACCGTTGCCGTATCGGCCATCGGCTTCCTTCATTTACAGCGCCAAGACCGAAAGATAACAACGTTCTTGAATAGCATCGTCGATGCATCAGGTCAAACACTCGGGCAACGCTTTGCACAAGCAGAGGCGCAACCAAACGGCATGCAAGAGAAAGAAATGCATACGATCATAAATAGCTTTAACCTTTCGCCAAACCAAAAAATCACGGTTACAGCTGCTGTTAAAAAACAAAAAAGTATTCGAACCAAGCGCAACGGCATGCTTGTACCGCTGGCTATTGGACTTGTCGGCTCACTCGTAACGGGGCATGAGTATTTTAAGAAAGATTAGTTTGTAAAGCCATTATCATTCGTCATTTAACGACTAAATTCTTATTGAAAGACATGCTGTGTCACATTTGTATTCATTCTTGATTGGCCTCTTCCTCCTTGCAAACCCCGTAGCGGGTATAGATGAAGCGGCACATACTGTTGATGCCGATGCAATCACAGCCGCGATCAACCAAACGCCCGACGATGCAGATGCACCAGGTCGAATTAATCCAGACAGCGCGCTCGCAAACCTTTTTAACAACAACCGCCTTGATGCTCAATCTCGCCAGAAAATAGCCGATTCCATGGGGGCATACCCTTTTTTCGTCTCACGATCAGCGGCTCAAAAGCTTTTATTCGATCTCGTTATCTTTGGCAAAAAACCACTCAATCCAACTGGAAAAACCCAGCAGTTTGCCGCTAATACTGCCATACAAAATTTTAACTTTGACATCTACCGTGCTTCAAATACACCAGTCTACCTGAGCACAATCGTAGACGCTCAACTACAAAAAGAAGGTTTAGCGGGCGGAAAAAAGAACCAAGAAAATAGCATGCAGCTGTATATTATGAAAAAAAGGCTCGAGGAGGATGATAGCACTCCGGTGCCGCTCGATTTAAGCAAAGCGGATGAAATCATACAAGAAAACGCCCGCAAGCAGCTGCTCGATCTCGCCTATGACTGCGTCCTGTACACAGACCAAAGTATAAACAGTCAACTCCTGAGAGACCTCAACCAGACCTTAACTACTGTGCGTGAACAAAAAAGACTTCGAGGCGACATGCAGGAACGCCTCAGCAAGGAGGTATTTTCAATTGAAAACTTAACTGAGAAACAACTAAAAAAGATTATAGAACGAGAGATGCTTAACGCCACAGAACGAGGCTCAGCACTCATTCTGTATAAAATGTCGCAGCTGCTAGATGAAAATAATGACCAGAAAGTCAGTTGCGAAGAGGTATTTAGTAGAATGCCACCAGTCACAATAAACGAATATGTAAG
>JAUPVI010000063.1 GCA_030917105.1 Candidatus Babelota bacterium | reverse complement strand
ATTTGCGATGATGGAGCCAGTGTTGGGGTTGCGCCATCCGCTTGGATCTACCGCGCCAGAGCCGTGATTCCATATTATAACACATTGCTTCTTCGCCTTAAATTTCTGCATGCCGGTTTCGAGAAAATCAGTAAAATTCTGCACTGAGCCACTGTTGTAAAGTTCTGGATGTGCGTTTTGTTCGGCCTGAGTGATCGATGAGGTACGCCAGTAGGTTGCAAGGCCTCCTTTTTGTACAAGTGAGCGTGTAACTTCGCGGGTGCCAAACTTGTCGACTTGTATGATGATATTGATTTTGTCATTAGAGCCAATACTCATGGTTTGCTGGATATTTGCTTCTAAGAATCGATGGAGATTGTTGTTCCCAGCAATGTAGATGAAAATATTCCATTCTTTGATGCTGTTTATATCGCGGTAAGGAACTTCGTGAGGCGCTACTGGAGTGATGATTCTGCTGACGGGCGTTGATCGCACATTTGGATTGTTCGTACTTTGTGAGTTCGGGTGCAGCCCGGTTTTTGCGCTGCAGCAGAGCGTTATGCTGCAAAATGCTACGAAGAGACGGAAATAAGTGAAAAAGCTATGAAGCATACACATCCTTACGCAAAAAAAGAGGGGCTTTGTGTATACCTTATTTTTTTTTATTGACGCAAGAAGACAGCAGAAACGGTTGCTGTTTGTAGTGGCCGTAGAGCATTAAAATCATTGTTAAAAAGAAGCTGAGCTGAAAATCAAGGCATTCAGCTTGCCACGGATTGTACAGTAAAATAGCGAGCGCAAGGTGTATAAGCCCAAAAATAGGGGTTGCAGTATTGCTTGAAAGCCAGCCGCCTAAATAGAAAAACCAAAGCCAGAGGGACCTGTTAAACGATATGCTTGCCCAGGATAGATGGTCGTAGACAAAAAGAATGATACTTAAAACAATTGCCTTCAATGGGAAAGGAATAGGAATGAAGCGCAAAACTCCGGCCCAAAGTGAAATGAGCAATGATATATGAAGGCCTGATCGTGCAAGGTAATGGGTGAGCCCCCATCGGGTGAATTTTGCGCGAATATCCAGAAAGCCTTCGCAATTTTTATTGCCGAAAAAAAGCGCTGAGAAGTATGTGAATGCTTTTGCAGGGAGCAATGACTTTATGCAGTCATAGAGTTGCTGACGCCAATTATGCCACCAGGCGATCCAGGCGCCATAATATGTTTTTTCAGGCAATTTGCGTGCATAGACATGAGGAGTAAAGCAGGCGCCAATTTGATGGTCACGCAGTGCGTAAGAAATGAGTTTTTCTTTGTTGGTATCGGCTGAGGCAGTCACTTTAAAAAACACTGCTGAATCACCCACTGCAAGCGATGGTGCAACGTACGTAAAAAACTTGAAAATTCCCGAACTCGGTGCATAATCGATATGAGTAAGGTTTACTGTTACTACAGCCCCGCTTTTTGTTTGGAGCCATTTTTTTTGATCGATAATGAGGCCATGAAGCGTGTGCGAATCGTGCTTAAGAAGTTCTCTTTTTTCATTGAAGCGATGATAGTCAACCCACAATACCAGTGCTGCGCAGAGAGCGCAGGCCATGGCATGAAGAGTTTGGATATCGCATCGTCGCGTTGCTAAAAAATAAATACCGTATAACGTCCCTATAAGGGGGATGCTATACATAAAAAAACAGTGATACAGCACGATTCCGGTGATGGTGGCAATGAGTGGCTGGAGCGCCGAGAGTGGCGTAACCATCGCAAAGTGTCTTTGCGTGTAGATAAAAAGACTTATGGCAACCAATCCCCCTGCAAACAAAACTTCCACAGTATGGAGCAAATTAAAAACGGGGCAAAAGATCATAAGAGCGTTCTATTGTGTTCGAAGCGATGATTGTCGCTGAGAGAGCTTAGCAGCTCGTGACAGCGTTGGTTCCGGTGCACTGAAAAAGTCATCTTGCATAAGATTATCAAAGACTCCTGGAGCTACATATTCCTGCGGTTTAATGTGTGGCATAGAAGCAAAGCCTTCGTCTGGTTCATAGGCCATGCTATTTGATTCGTGAATGTGGTAAAAATACGGGTCTTTAGTCATCTCGACTTCATTTGGCATATGCCGACGTTCAGCGAAGTCATCAATGATAGTCATATGTCCTGCCTTATTGTTGGCAGATTCACCATGGTTGTTTGGCGAAAACAAATAACGCTGAACAGGATCCTTGTTTGCCCCTGCAGGATCTCCTGTTAATATCTGATACTTGGCATAGTCGAGTTTAAGTTGGGTATATTCGTCTGCCCCCATGCCAAAGTGCGGCTTAATTATGGTAGGGCGAATGAATATGTAGAGGTTCTTCTTTTTATTTGTACGTGTTTTGTCTCTAAACAAATTTCCTAGGATGGGGATAGAGCCCAGGAGGGGAACTGACCAGGTTGAGTTATCATTTTCGCTGCTTGTTAATCCACCAAGAACAAGTACTTCTCCTGCTGCCATAGAAGCCCCTTTTACTGAGATTTCGCGATTTGTCTTATCTGAACCGGAGTTGGTTGCGGAAACGAATTCGTCAACGGTGATATCCACTTCTAATTTTATGATGCCTGATGCATTTACGTGCGGTGTAATCTTCGCTTGGATGCTGGCTGTTTGTGGTTGTAACGTCTGTACGGGCTGCGTGCTGTTATTTGTCTGTACGGTTGGTATTTGGTGCGTAACGGATGATGCTATGGTGCCAGTCTCGTTGTTATTGGTTACAATGTATGGCTGTGATATGATGTCGCTATGATTTAATTGGTACCATGCGCGAATTGCGCCCCATACTTGATTTGATGATGCATTACCAAATGAGAGAATTGAAGATCCGATAGGCTCAAACGCAGTGTTGTTTAGCACGTTTGAAAACGCTGGATTTGCTGAGTTTTGCAATTGGGACGGGAGTCCTAACATGTAGGACGAGGCGCTTATGTTGTCACCAAGCATTCCGGTTGGCACCCTGAACTGGCTCCCAAGTCCTAGATTATCATTTACTTGGACGTCAACGATCATCATTTCGATAGCGACTTGCGCGACTGGTTTGTCTACCTCGTTAATGAATGTAGAGAGCCGTTGCCAGTCTTCCGGATTACATGCAATAATTAATCTATTCCCGCTACCAGCAGAGCCGCTTGTGCTGCTTGATATTTCTGGCGTAATGGTGACATCTTGGAAAAATTTATATTCTCCTTCTACTAGGCCGGTTGGCCCACCGAGTCCTTTTGGTGGGACAATCATTGGCTCGAGTAGATCTTTCATTGCAGAGGCGCTGTAGTATTTGAGTTCCTTGATGTGAAGCCGTGATTTTGCGCTCTCTAGTGGTATATCAAGATACTTGTTTATGAATGCAATAATTTTATTAATAGCATCTTCCATGCCCATAAAAATGAGACGGTTATGCATAGGTTCGCTAAAAATTTTTGTGTCCTTAGAAAAATACGACATTTCTCTCTTTTTCTCTTCACCAATAATGCGAATTTTTGAATTATCTTGTTGCTGGTTCTGTATCAGCTGCTCGTTAAGGAGCTTAGCGAGCTGGTCGGCATTTGTATGATTAAGCTGCAGGATCTTAATATTTTGTCGCATGCCATTAACGTCAAGCTCTTTTATGACGCGTAGGGCTGCCTTAATGTAGTTACAATTATCAGTGATAATACAAGCCTGTAGAGTTGTATTTACTTGAACTGCTTTGTCGCTCAGAAGTGGTGTTATAATATCTCGCGCAATGTCGATTTTAAGGTTTTTACAGAAATATATGTAACGGCTAATGGTGTTGGTATCTGGTAAATCTTCGGGCTCTATGCCTCGCAGCGAGCTATAGCATGGTAAGGGGCTTTGTTGACTTGTATTAAGCGGTACAACACGATGTACGCCATTTACTGTTACGATGGTAAAGTTGTTGGCTTCCATAAGAATGAGCATGGTTTCCCAGGCTTCATCCAACGTCATAGGTTCGCGAGATACCAAGCTGACCTTAATATTTACAAGGTCTTTATGCGGGATTACATCCATATTTTTGCGGTCTACCAGATAATTAAGCACCGTCGTTAGCGAAGCGTTATCAAAATTGAAGTATATAGTCCCTTCTGGCGGTTGGGCGTCATCTGTTTTTGCTTTCTCTTTAGGAGAGTTGCCCTGATTAGTATTTTTTATTGCTGGGGTTTTCTTATCTTTATTCGCCGGTGTGGCCACAGGCCTTTTTTTAAACGAGAATTTCTCTATCGTTGCATGTGATGTCTCATCTTTGGCGGCGCTGTTACATGTGAGGTGTATACAAATGGATAGAAGCAGTAAATACCAATGTCCCATCATGGCTTAATCTTCCCAGAATTGTTTGCGTTTTTTTGTTGCTATGGTGAGTTCAAACGAGATGGTCTTTTTACCATCCTTTTTGATTTCAAGTTCTTTTATGTACACAATTTCATTGTTCTCTAGCGTTCCAAGCAGACTTACTAACGATTGTGTCGTCTGCCCTTTAAACGTTGCTGCGAGCACGATCTCATCAAATGTTTCATTGCCGTCTATATCGCGTCTTTCGGTATCCCAACCAGGTTCAGCTTTTAATTTTTGGTTAGAGGTAAGCGTTTCAAAGAATGTTTTTATATTGAATCCTTTATTGATTTCTAAGAGTGTTTGTACGCGCTCTTCTTCAGCCTTGATACGCTCGCTTTTTGCCATGAGTGCGTCGTTTTTCTTACTCTGTTCTTTGAGCTCATTAATAAGCTGAATATTGCTTTCCCTTTCTGCATAAAGGAAGTATACGATACCACCCAGCATTGCTGCTATTATGGCTGCTGTTGCTGCAATGAAAATTCGATGCTGCTTCTTGTGTTGCTGTGCAATGGCGTCGCTTATAGTATCGAGTAAGTTCATGCCGTTCCTTCACGTAGTTTAAAGCAAGCAATAAAGCTTACTCCTTTGTCAGGCAGTTGTGTTGGGTCAATCTCTTGCGTGATAGCTAACGTTTTGCTGTTTCCGATGTCGTTTGCAAGCTCGGTGAAGTGTTTGAAGTCATCTTTGCCGGTTTTTGAGCGGAATACTCCTTTTACCTCAATTGGGTGTGGTGCGTCATTATCACCAATAAATATGTGTTCAATGTCTATATCGAACTTTTTCTTATTAAAGAGAGAGGAGAGCTCTTGTAGAATTTCGAGTGGGCGAAGGCGTTGTGCTGAAAAAGCCGCCCAAAGCTCTTCTTGTTCTTGTATATGGGTTTCAACTGCCTTTGCAAGGGCTTTAATATTTTTCTTCTTGGCGTCGGGAGAATCACTCGGAAGAGCGCTGCGCAAGCGTTTTAACTCTCGTAGATCAAGAGTTTTTATATAAGCCGTTTCCTCTTCTATTTGGAGGTACCCTTGTACTCCAATAATTCCAAGCGTGAGAAGGAGTAGTAGTGCGCCAGCAATTAGTTGTTGCTGAATAAGCGGCCGTGGTGAGAGCTCCAGGTCTTTGCGGCGAAGCGTGAAGGATTCATATGCAGCAGTGCGGAAGACTGCTCCTAGAACGCGGCTGTATGTTTGCCATGAAGGAGCCTGGAGGGA
This sequence comes from Candidatus Babelota bacterium, assembly GCA_030917105.1. Taxonomy (GTDB): domain Bacteria; phylum Babelota; class Babeliae; order Babelales; family JAUPTZ01; genus JAUPTZ01. The sequence goes on along the minus strand of JAUPVI010000063.1, from coordinate 508 downwards.
TAATTTTGTCTGTATGACGGGATTGGTTGCGAGCTGTTCTGTTGCTAGAACTTCACATGGGCAATGAATGGCTTTTTTTGCGTATTCTTCAAACGGAGTGGAAATGTTAGGGGATCCGATGAAGAAGAGTTTTTCTATCTCTGGTGTACTTGTTTGCTTCATTTCAAATGAATTGAGTGTAAAGCTAACTTCGTCGAATAATCGTGCATGATGAGAGGCTAAATCAACTATTAATTCATCGCCATCATCATCATCAGATTTTGTGCGGAGTTCTGAACCTTTAAGAATTGTTCGTGATGCGATAAGCCGTTGATTATTTATCAATGCTATACGAGTAGATTGTGGCCCCATGTCAACAATCGCGTACGCGTGTTTTAGTTTGCTGTAGGCTGGAATGTGACTGAAGAGTGAAATAATACTGAAAAGGTCTATGGTCATTTGTGTTGGCTCAATATCTGCCTTATGAAGAGCGTCGAGGAGTTTTTTGACTTCCTCTTTCTGTGCAGCT
>JAUPVI010000062.1 GCA_030917105.1 Candidatus Babelota bacterium | reverse complement strand
GCCACATTTTTTTTTTGCTTCTTTTCCTGAGTTGCAGCCTGCTCCCAAAACTTAAAAGCTTTATGAAGCTGATGCTTTTGGTTAAGCTTTTTCGCCCTTTCCAGAGCAACATGTTTATTTTTTTTATCTCGTACATTAGTTGCAAGACCCTGGAAAGCCTGGCGCTTTAAAGCCTTGTTTATTTGCAAGACTTTCTCGTCAGCTCTCGCTTTTATATCTTTCTGATTAGCGACAAGTCTCTGCCAAGAACAGAAAACGTTTTCCATTAATGCACGATTTCTGATGGCTGTACGCTCAGCAATAGATTCTTCTTGCCGGGCTGATTTTGCTGGCGTTACCGGCGCTGGAATTACTGGAGGTGCTGGCATTGAAGCCGCTTCTGAGCTCAACGGAGCCGATACTGCGTCTGGAGAGGTCTCCTTAACACGTGCCTCTTCTTCCCGGCGCGCCATCTCAAATTCACAATACCCCTTAAGACAACTAATGAGTTGGTAAGATTTTTGATAGTCAGTTGCTGTCATCTCCTCGGCCGTTTTCCCTATGCCTACCTCTGGACGACCAAAAGCGGCTGGTAGATTTTGAGCGACAGCATGCTTTTCCCCCTGCGAGCAATGATCAAGAGAGTATTTCTTCCAGAATGCATCAATGGCGGCGTCTCTTTGCATTTCAAATTCATCAGAAGAAATGTCCTCGTCATTAGCACAAGCCATAACCGTCACTGCAGACGCTAACAAATCAGAAAGATCTTGAGGCAAAAAAAACGCCAACTTTTTTGCATACTGCCCCGCGCGCGCCGCCTCATCAGCAGCCATCATAGGCGCACCAAGCGCCACTAAGAATAATAAAATCAGAAACCTTTTCATCGAATCCCCCGTATAAAATTTAAGTACCTAGCATAGGCGGAGTCCGCCTCACGCCCCCATCTACTGTACATTATTTACAAAAAACACTAGCACACCAACAAAAACAGGCCTCTCCCATTGATGAGAGAGGCCTGTTACATCGTATAGCTCAGGACATCGGGAGGTATTAGTTACCCGCCGCTGCCTCATTCTTTTTTGTTGCCATGGTGTAAAGACCATGACCAGCTGCCACCGTAGCGACTGCCGCCGCTGCTGCCGCACTGAGCATACGCACGGCTGCCCACTTTTGCTTACTGGTCAGCGATCTATTCGAGTTTATTCCAGACTTTAAGCGCGAGAGTACTGCGCCCCGTTCTTCTGGCGACACACTCTTGAGGAGCGCAGCCGCAAAGGCAAAGCCCGCAGCCCCGCCGCCTACTTCCCATTTGCTATAATCTTTCTTCTCCGGCTGCGTTGTGCTTGTAGCACCGTTTGCTAAGGACGGTGGCGTGTTACCGCCAGTGTTGGCGTTATTCACAACATTATTATTCACCGCAGTGACACCAGCATTATTAATAACAACATCAGGTTTCGCGGAACCTTGCTCATTACCACCAGACGTGACATCATCAAGCGCAAGATCTGTTACGTTTGTTGGAGAGTCTAATTGAACTAGCTCATCGTTAAAAGAATTTTGGTCCGCATTGCCCGAATGTTCCGTGGCATGCAGTACTGGCGGCAATACTTCAAAACCAGCAGCCGGCTGAAATGGAAGCGCTTCGTCTTCCGCTTCTTGATCATTCACAGAGAAAATAGCCTGTGGCGATGTTTTTATTACTTCTTTTCGCTGATCAGGCGTCATATGAGAATATGTAAGCGCTTTGAAGGTTCCAGGAATTGGACGTGGGATAGCAACCGATGCAAAGGCTTTAGTAGTATTTGCTGTTAAAGGGCGAGGATAATGCTCTGGTGACAATGTTGCTTTAGCCTCCGAAGACGTATCAACTTTAAAAGATTGAACCGCGGTGAGAAGATTTTGCGCCGCCCCTGGATTACGGAGTACCGACCCAATCTCTTGCTTATCACCAATAAAAACAACGCCCACACGAGTACACGTGTCCAAGAAATCTTCGAGATCTAAATTAGTAATGTACAGATCAACAGCTGCTAAAAATTTCGTTTTTTGTTCCCGGGTAAGACCTTCCAAAACAAAAGATACTCCGGTACTATTTTCCTCAAATTCAACTGTCGCGATGTCCTTATTCTTGGCCAGCAACCCATCCTTTTCCTGCACAGCAGGAACATCTAACTCCAGATCAACCCCAAGCTTATTAGCCAGACCTTGGATATTTGCTGGGTGTGCAAACTTTTGTAGTTCTGCCGGAGCAAGAATAGCTTTCTCATTTTGCGCAATAACGCCCAGGGTATGAACAAAATCCTTTGCATCTTTGTTCCGTGCATACCCGTTAAGCGCGGCTTTCAGTTTTGCCTCTGGCAACGATTCAACAGAGCTCCAAGTGTGCACTGCACCCGCCGGAGCAGGAGTAAACGAATGAGAGCTCTTAAACTCTGCCGATTCGGCATTATCCATTGATGGCATTGACGCAGCAAATCTGAAAGAAACAGGTACTGCACCCACGGCAAACAATTGCGCCGAAAACTTCTTGAGATCTTTCGCTTTAACACCCTTATTGCTCGGGAAGAGAATTCTTTCTGCTCTCATCTTCGCATAGAAATCAGAAAGTTTTTTATTAGTGACGGATTCGATAGCTTCGCTTAGCGCCAATTTTTGTCTGTCCGAGAGCTTATTAAAGTCGTCGGAACTATTAATCATAACATCTTTTTCTTCAGCCAGTGGCTCAGGCACCGGGGCAACAGAAGGAGCAGGTGAGATTGGAGTCCTATACAGAAAAGAATCATCGCCCAAGAGTATTTCATCTAGATCATCAACGCTGGACTCCATTGCCTCATAAGCTGGCTTATGGACAATTCGGCTTAAAGGCGTTGAGACAGAAGCAGACTTCGTTTCTCTTCGCTCAGAGTCTGCAACATTGAGGCTTGATACTTCTGATACCGGCGCAGTAGGGGCAGAAGACGAAAGTGTCGCATCAACAGGCGACTCAATGCTTGGCTCAACAGCTGAGCGTGCCGGTTCTTCTGACGTGACATCAGCCACCGGAACTACCGGCTCGTCGGCCACAGGTTGGGCACCAGAGAAATCTAAAGTAGGAGCAGGATCGAAACTTGGTGCCGGAACTGGCTCAGTGGCGTTAGAAGGAGATTGCGGTGTCTTGTCAGGGCGCCACGTCGTCTTATCAACCCAAGTACCCCTAGCACTCGGCGGTGTCGCAGCAACCGGCGTTGATGGTCCGGCAATAGCCGAGGCGTTTCGGTCTTGGTTAAGTTTAGCTAGCACCTGAACCGGCACAAATAGCGGAGCTTTGGCCTCGCTGACGGTACCCGCAGCGCCTCTTCTCGCAGGAGGCGTATAAATTTTGCCGAAACCAATCCTACGTTTTCTCGCAGAAAACAACGCATCTCCGCTATCGACGTCATTTGCAACTACCGACGCACCAAACGTCGCCATACATAAAAATAAAAATAATCGATTCATAATGCCCCCCACAAAAAATATTTCAATAGCACAAATAGAGTCTATCAAACTTGAACAGCTAATTTACAGCATTTTTCAAAAAATGATAGCTACGAAAGCAAAACAGGCCACTTTCGCTACCAGAAGTGACCTGTTTAAACCTTGTGCATCAAAAAAACTGGAAGGGTATTAGTTGCCCGCTACTACCTCATTCTTTTTCGTCGCCATGGCGTAAAGACCATGACCAGCTGCCACCGTAGCGACTGCCGCCGCTGCTGCCGCACTGAGCATACGCACGGCTGCCCACTTTTGCTTACTGGTCAGCGATCTATTCGAGTTTATTCCAGACTTTAAGCGCGAGAATACTGCGCCGCGTTCTTCTGGCGACACACTCTTGAAGAGCGCAGCCGCAAGAGCAAAGCCGGCAGCACCGCCGCCTACTTCCCATTTGCTATAATCTTTCTTCTCCAGCTCTGGTGTGCTTGTAGCACCATTGGCTAAAGCCGGTATCGCGTTGCTGCTAGCATTGGCCTTATTCACGACGTTATTATTCGCCGCAGCGACATCAACGTTATCGGCCGTCGTGCCATTTGGCTTGTCGCCACCAGCAACGACGCCATCAAGCACTGAAGCTGTTACATTCGTTGGAGAATCTGATTGAACTGGTTTTTCTGCAGCCACTAAAGTCTTTTTTGGCTGGTTTCGCAACGGGTTTTCAAACATATGTCGGCGACTCTTAGCATCAATTGTGCTTCCCGCCCATGGCCCTTTTTGCTCAGTGGGCATGGAGGTCGCTACGTCCGGCTGAGTTGGCTCAACCGTAGAGACGTCTTCGTCCGATTCTTGACTATCGACCGCAAGAAGATGTGGAGCATGATCCCTAACCGTCGCTTGTTCTTCAGGAGCCATCTGCGGATAAATAAATTCCCTGAAAGTTCCAGCGATCGGGCGAGGAACGGACGTTCGACCTGATGCAAGAGCAGTGGCAGAAACTATTGTCGGATGCCGATCATAAAACGCAGAACTATGTACAGAAGAAGAACCATCTTCAAGCGCCAATGGTAGCTGAACAACCGTAGGACCCTGGCCTTTATAACCACCTAACGCAGCTTGACGAGACTGCTCTTCAAGCAAGCCAAAATCTCGCAGAGCATTCTGAAGAAATTCCGTGCCTTGAGGAGTTACGCCTCTCAAGGTATACGTTCCGCCATCAGTCGCTACTAGCCGAATCGGAGGTAGCCCCACTACAGGAGCCTGGCCTATTTTAACAAGAGCTTTCTCGCGCACAGCACGCTCTTGCTCCATTTTTAAATAATTGAACAGCGCACCTAATGCCGCATATTGCGCTTTCGAAAAGCGCACACCAGCTGATGGCCGCGTCATTTCGCCGCCCGTTGGCTGAATATCAAATAACTCGTGCGCCAAACTCAAACCTTCAGTTTCTGAAACACCTAACTGAGAAAGAACTACGGCAGCACCTGCTTGTGGCTGCATCGGAGTAAAGAAGCCCAAAGCATCCGAATTGGAAGCTGAACCTTGAGCAGGCATTCTTTTTTTTAGAAGCTTTTGTGCTTTATTAGTTAATTTAAACCCGGCATCCGAAAGCACTCGTAACGGGTTAGCCGCTACCAATGCTTCACGGAAAGCATGATGATCATCTAGTCCCAAAGACCTTAGATTAAACCGGAGACGATCACCACTTCCAACAGTACCAACAAAAATAGTGCGTCTAGTATCGCCGAGAATAATATTATCTACTGGGGCAATTACTGGCGAAACCGTCGATGCGACAACCACGCCTGCCGCTGTCGGCAGACTATTAACAACCCCTTCACGCACCCCAACCCCATAGACAAAGCGCTCACCGCCACTAGCCACATCGTCCCCAGAAGCAGAATTAATTTGCAGCAACAGCGCCTCTCGGGCTTTTCTATAATCTAATAAGTAAGTCCTTGCAGTATCACTAAGCTTAACCCCCGCCTTTTGAAGCACTAATAAAACATTCACCCCATCTGCATGGTTGTCTTTGTCGTAAGAAGAAGGAAAGGCTGTGAAAATTGCATGTCGCTGATCAGGAGTCAAACCTTGCAACCCTGTAAAGCGATAGGTCGCACCTGTATTACTCAACTTAAGGCCAATACGAGCCTTGCCTGTTTTTGCAGCAGCCGCCGCTTGGCTTCTGCTTACGTTTGGCGAGATATCCGACACAATATGCTTTGCCTTATCACCATCAGACCCTTGGGAATATTCTGTTGGCACAGCAGGGGAAGAAGATGAAGGCACTGCATCATCCTCAATATTTTCTAAAAGCACTGCTTGTGCTTCCTCAGAGATAGGATAACCCCCTGGAGAAAGCACAGGAGCAACGCCGGAAGCAATGTTTGGCAATGTTAGAGGCTCAGCAACTACTGGACCCGATTCATTAAGCTTTCTTGCTCGATCCCGCACAAGCCCATCTTCATCTTTTCTAATTTGAGCCCTGCCACTTGCATTTGGCGTAATGTCCGGCACAATATGCTTTGCTTTTTCTAGCGTCAATGATGCACGAAAAGAACCACTATCAAGAGGTTTTTCATCATCATCGCTCTCACCGTCAGACGCCTGAGAATATTCTATTGGCACAGCAGAGGAAGAAGATGAAGGCGCTGTACCTTCCTCAAAATTTTTTAAAAAGAATGCTTGTGCTTCCTCGGAGATAGAA
>JAUPVI010000061.1 GCA_030917105.1 Candidatus Babelota bacterium | reverse complement strand
AAATGAGGTAGTAGAGCGAATGACTCCATTTATGGAAGATATCGATATGGTGTGGTTGCTTCCTGATGCGTCTACTCTTGAAGCCTTAGAGGGCATTGCCAAATTATGTACCCAGCATCAAAAGTTTTCTTACGTTACGATGAATCTTAACAAACTGGGCCAAGGAGCTGCGTTGGCGTTTGGCTATAGTTTGTTTGACGTGGGCCGCGATGTTGGTGGCTATGCGGTGCGTATTTTGGAAAAAAAAGAGCCAATACGCTCAATGCCGGTTTTACCAATTAGCGTTGATTCGTTAAGGATTGGTATCAATATAGAAAATGCGAAGAAACAAGGACTATTAAAGCTTGTTGATCCGACTGTGCTGTATCTTATGGAACATGGCATGGTGTACGAAAAAGCGGTATAGCTTGCCGCCGTCATTGCGAGGAGCATGTGTGAAGAACCGCCTTCGCTGAAAGAGCTATGGCGAGTCACGCCAAGCTAAACTCGGTAAAAAGTTCTTTTTTTATTATAAATTGGCCGTATCTGAAAAGATGCGGCCATCTTTTATGTGTACCACTCGCGTGCCGTGGGCTGCAACGTCTGGATCATGGGTGATTAATACAATAGTAATGGGGTAGGCTGAGTGCAGCATTTTAAGAAACTTTAGTATCTCTTGGCCGGTTGTGGAATCAAGGCTGCCAGTTGGTTCATCTGCTAGAATGAGACTTGGCTTTATGATAAGTGCCCGTGCAATGGCGATGCGTTGTTGTTGGCCTCCGGAAAGTTGGTGGGGGTAATGATTGCGCCGTTCGTTGAGGCCGATGAGGGTAAACATTTCGTCAAGGCGCTCGGCGATGGTTTGTGGGTCAAGACCAGCATACCGTAATGGAAGCGCAATGTTTTCCGCAGCAGTCAGCGTGGCAAGCAGATTGAATCGTTGAAAGATAAAGCCGATAGTGCTATTTCGTATCTTACTGAGAGTGGCTGGTGTTAGATGGGTGGTATCTACGCTGTTGAGGAGGTAGGTCCCTGCTGTGGGAAGATCAAGACATCCCAAGATATGCAGGAGGGTTGTTTTGCCTGAGCCAGATTGCCCGGTGATACTTACCCATTCCCGTTGAGCGATGGTCATTTTTTGAATATCAAGTACTGTTAATGGTTCTCCACCTACTTGGTATGTCTTTGTGAGAAAGTGTAGTTCGATAGCATTTTTTGTGTGCATGGCGATTCCTACTGATCGTTTAGTGCGTCAACAATAGTGAGGCGTGAAGCGCGGCGTGCTGGCCAAAAGCCAAAGAAAAGTCCAATCATTGAAGTGATAATCACGCTTAAAAGAATAGAACTTAATGATACGACAACGTTCCAGTCGGTAAAAAGCGCTACGATGTGCGGGACAAGGATGCCGAGCAGCGTGCCAATAAAACCGCCAATGAGGCAGAGGATAACTGATTCAACAAGAAACTGTGCCAAGATAATGGTTGGGGATGCACCTAGTGCCATGCGTATGCCTATTTCTTTGGTGCGCTCGGTAACGGTGACCAGCATGATATTGCTGACACCAAGCCCGCCAACAAACAAAGAGAGCGAAGCTACAATGAGGAGAAAGAGATTAAATGTTTGTGACGACTGTTCGGCGGCGGCCATCATGCTGGATTGATTCCAGATTGTAAAGTCGTCTGGGCTCTTAGTACCAATGCGATGACGAGCGCGTAAAGCACGCTTGAGGAGCCGCTCTACTTGGGTGATATCTGCTTTCTCATCGATCGACATGATAATGGTATGCAAAACGTTGTTCTGTCTGCCCATAAGACGTTTACAGGTAGTGAGGGGGAGAAATACTTCTTTATTAATATTGTGAAAAGTATACGGACTTTCTTTTTCTTCGAGTACGCCAATTACGGTAAACTTTTTTTCCTCGATGGTTACCACTTTGCCTAGTGGATTTGAACAGCCAAACAACGTGCGCGCGACTTCATACCCTACAATAACGTGCGGAGCATACGTTTGCATATCGGCCACTAAAAAATTTCGCCCTTTGTTTAATTGTCGGTTGTTAATGTGAAGTGCGGTTGGTTCAACGCCAGAAATCGAGGAGCCAATTTTTTTGTTTTGATAGAGTACATCAGTTTCTTTGTAGCGGCAGACGCCGGAGACTGCGCGAATGCGCGGGTCAAAAGAGCGAAAGAAATCGACATCATGGGTAGTCAGCGGCATGAATTCTTTTGCGCTCGGGCCACCAAAATTCGGGCTACCGGCATATACCGATAAAAGGTTGGTGCCAAGATTGGCTAATCGGTCCCGTATCTTTTCTTGCGCACCACGTCCGATTGCAAGGGTTGCAATAACGGTAGCGATGCCGATGATGATGCTCAATATAGTAAGGAGCGAGCGCCCTTTATGGCGGCTCAAGCTAGAAATCGCCGTCTCGAGTAAAAACCAGGATCGTATATACATGTCCCTACAGTGCTCCTTTGAACATTTTTTTGTAGTGATCGTCCATGACGTTTGCCTGAAAGACGTCAGCAAGATAGTGCTCAGTAGGCTCAAGACCAGAGACTGTTTCGATATAACGATCGTCATAGAGGCCGGTTTCTAATGCTTTTTCAATAAACATTTTGCCGTCATGTACCCATACGTATTTGACGGTGCGATGCTCGGCATCGAGTTCTTTTTTATCAGCAGCAGAGATTGGGCGGATTGTGTAGCCCAATGTTTTGGCTACTGCAGCTACAACGAGTGGATCAAGGTAGAAGGCTACATTCTCTACACCGATTGCATCTCGTTTCTTTGCTACTTTGATGGTGGCATGGAGTGTCATACCAGGGCGCAGCAATTGTGCGCTGTTATCAATATCGGCAGTTGCGCGATACATAAGGCCGTGGCTTGTTTTCATTGGCGCATAGCTGACATTTTTGATGACCGCTTTGAATTTTTTATACGGATGATTGTCGACGGTGAAAGAAAGTGTTTGCCCACGTTTCACGTGCCCTGCCGCGCTTTCTTCGAGGCTAAATTCTGCTTCCATTTTGGTTAAATCTTTAGCGATTTCAAACAAAACAGTTGCATCAAGATCAGTGGTAATGCGCACTCCTTTTTTGACACCAACCGCTACAATAACCCCATCTTCCGGTGCTTTGATGTTGCAATTTTCAAATTCAATGCGGGCAACATCCAATTGAGCTTGTGCGGTAATGAGTGCGCCTTGTGCGCTCATGTATTGTTGTCGTGAAGCTTCAATTTCTTGGTCAGAACGTAAGCCCTTTGCATACAATTCTTGTTCGCGTGTATAGACAGCTGAGACGTAGTCAAAGGTTGCTTGGGCTTGCATCATGGCGCCTTGTGCGATGCGAATGCTGGTGTCGCTTTTTCCATTTTCGATAACGGCAAGCAGCTGGCCTTTGGTAATGTGGTCGCTTTCTTCAGCCAAAATTTCTTTCACTAATCCACTGACTAGGCTTCCGACGCGAATGCTATCTTTTATTTTAACGATACCGTTGGCATGAATCCGATGGCGGATGGTCGTGGTGGTTGGTTGTGCTGTTGTGAAAGGCTTTTGTTTTGGCTTATTTGGCCTAAGCCTACACCATACATAATAGCCGGTCATGCTGCAGGCGAGAAGAACAACGAGTGTTATGAGAGTAGCTTTACGATTCATTAAAAACTCCTGAGATTGGGTAACCGCACTGCCACGCAAGTGTTTGCCAGTTGGTGTGCAGTATAACTTGTTGAGTGCGTAGATCATGGAGCGCCGCTGCATAATCGTATGCATCTTTTGCCAGTACGAGTGCGTCAACAGTTCCTGCGGCGAAAGCGGCAGTTGTTTGGGAAAAAAGCGCTTCTTGTGCTGCGACGCGTGCGCGGGCGACTTCTACCATTTTTTCATTTGTGCATAGCGTGTTATAGGTGTTTACAATGGCGGTGGCAATACTGTTTTTCAGCTCTTGTTTTTCAAATGACACGCGCAATTTATTGGCGTCAGCAATTTCGGCTGAGCGCATAGACTGGGTGCCGTCAAAAAAGCTCCATTGTAGCGATACACCGATGGAAGCGCTTTGTCCCTTCATAACGTTTGCTCCTGTTGGTGTTGTACTAAGGTTTCCCTGCATGCTAATGGTGGGAAGATGGTTATAGCGGTATGATTTTGCGGTGAGTTCTTGTTGCTGTATTGCAACATCTTTGTCTTTGATTTCTGGGCGATTAGCATAAGCAAGGTCAATATATTTTTGCACTAACGTGCGCTTTGGTAATGGCTGGTCAAGATCGTATACAAGTTCGATAATCGGTTCTGCATGAGCATATCCAACTCCCATGCTTTGGCGTAATACTTGAAGAGAAGAAGCTGCTGCAAGCGGGTATCCGGTGATGACTGCTCGATTTTGTGCAATGGTAGCGGCGGTGGCAGCCCAGGTAATAGTGTTGATGCTGTTAATCCGGCGCAATTCATTATTATTTTTTTCGAGTTCATCGGTGTGGGTTGCAAGGGCGGCGATGAGCGGCGCTTTTGTTTGCAGCAGCCATGCTTGCAGAAAGTTTGTGCTCACGGTGTAGCGAACCTCGTGCGAGCTCGCTTGATATTGGTACGTGGAGCGTTGTGTGGTGAGTGCGGCAATCTGCCCTTGTATTTTTCCGGGAAGATTAAACAGAATTTGTGAGCCCTGCAGAGAGAGGGTGCAGGCAGTTTCGTTGCTGGACGAGGCATTAGATACTGATGTGGCGGCGAGCAGGGCATTCGCGCTGCCACTAATTTGAGGAAAAAGTTTCCCAAAAAGTCGTTGTTCATCTTTCTGGCTGACGATAATGGACTGACGAATTGCTTCAAGCGAAGGGCGTTCGGTAACACCGGCTATTTGAGCGGAGGGCAGATTGAGTGTGTTTGCCCCGTGTGCCATGCCAACAGGGAGGAGAAAGAGGATGATATAAATGAGGGTCATGTACATGCTCCGATGGTTTATTTTGGCCAAAGTAGCATGATTTTTTGAGAAAAAGGAACAATCGAAAACAATTTATCAAAAAAATGACTTCTACCAAAAAAAGCTCCAGATCGTGTGATCGGAAAATGGATACAAAAAATGAGAAGAAAATTGAGGTTTTTTTGCCAAAATCAACTTGCAATCTATGTAATTTTGGTCGATGATTGTCTCAACACTTAGGGGTGTGACTTATTTAAGTACAAAAGAGTATCTCTTGTGGCCAACGTCAGCGTGCAGTTTGATGTGTGTGCTGGTAAGTTGCGCGAGGGGTGCTTTTCCTTACACAGAAAGGAGGCACCATGGCATCAGCCATAGCCAAATTGAGGAAGTCTATTATCTACGGGATGTTTCGAGGGTATGGCACGTTTAGTCGAACTCGAAGTGCATTCGATAAGCATTACAGGGTGTTAAACCTCTATATAGCGCATACTGAACCCCATGTTTTTTGGGCGGATAGTATACGGCAACACTTGGGCGGGCATCTGGAGGGTCTTTTTCCAGAAGCACAACTCAATTTCGGTACAATACAAATAAATCCTTCTGTCTGCGACTCGCTGACAAAACTACAAAGTCATTCAGTATTGAATGGTTCTATAGTTGAGCCAGGACACACATTCGTTATTTCAACGGGGTGGTGGGAGAGCCAAATGGTAGATAGCGCACGAACGGCTGGCATCGTAAAAGTGCCGCAGTTGTTCTGCCTACCAAGCTCAAACGCCACCCTTTTTGATACGCGCATATTTAAAAACGATGAGCGTCGTTTTGTTGGAGGCGTGCATAACGTGCCCAATGATCCGGAACGATATGTAAAGAGCCTGAAAGCATTGCGTTCTCGCGGTATAAAGCGAGTGATTATTGCTTTTAATCGCAATGACGACAGTGAATATATGAGCCGCGCTGTGCGAGAACAAGTAGCTCGGGTACGGGCTGCCTTTACGCAAGCCCGCATCGGAGTGGAATACCATGACTGGAGCCATCGAGAAATGGGCTTTATGAGTTTGTATCTCAGGTTGCGGAATGCTGATGCACTCATAACGATGCATGAGCCGACGGCGGAAGCGCATCGCAGAGAAATTGGAGTGCTAGCAGCCCGTACCAAGAAGCTCTGGTTTGCTTCCAATTTGGACGCATTGTACTTTGGCGCGGGAGCGGCGATTGGCGTTGATAGTGGTACCTTTGCGGCGCCG
>JAUPVI010000003.1:20483-23620 GCA_030917105.1 Candidatus Babelota bacterium | reverse complement strand
CGTCATCTTGGTTCGTTGAGGACCAGACACAAGCTTACGAGCAGCATTTGTAAAGCGTTCACGAGCAATAGGGTTTGTAATTTCCTTGGCAACCAATAAAAATGCCATACCCAGTCCTGCTGCCCCAGCGCCGGTTAGCTTGCCAGCAGACCATTCATTGGTTTCACCAGCAGGCTTGCCCGTTTGAGCAGGATTTTCATCCTTTGGCGCTTCAAGAGTATTTTGTGTCGTAGTAGCTGCTTGAGTAGTAGACGCTTGACCTACAGTAGATACACTATCTGTTAATGTTCCGACTGCCGCTCGCGCCCCTTTGCCTTGTTTTAATTTAGTGTAAATTGCCCCCTGCACGCTCGGTCTTTGAGCGGGACCTTGAACCCATCCTCGTCCGTCGCTCGTGTCCTTTTGGTGCACCGCCGTAGAAATCCGCAGCCTCGCTTCAACATCAGCACGCACGGCCGCATCTAATTCTGATTCTTTAACCCCGTTGAGCGTCCGCTTGCGCGCTTCTTTTTTAGCTTGTTCCAATTCAGTTAGTGGTGGCTTCACAGGAAGTTGCAAAACCTCAGGCATAATTCCCTTGATCACATTAGCTGAGCTCTCATGCCACCCTTGACGCACTTGCCTCTCTTTACCGCCATTCTGCGTCCTCAAAATAGGAGATTCCGCTTGCTTAATTGCTTGCAACCCTCTTGCTTCCGCTTTCGCTTTTTGAGCTGCGTTTCGCAGTTCTCTTGACGCCAATACCTCAGGGTAAATGTCACCACTTCTACGCTCACCCCTTGAGTCGCCATAAACACCAGTACCCTTATCGTGACGCTTAAGCTTACCACCGGCACGATGAGAAGCAACTCTTTCTGCTCGCTCCGCAGCATCTTCATACGGATCATTTTCAGCATCTGAGTCATAGGATTCCTTCAATGAATCATAAGACTCACCAGAGGTACTTTTATTGTCCGATTCATCGGGCTTATTTCCCGCAATCGCATTCCGCGTATCAGTGAAGTCGTCCGGTGCTGAAGCGCGAAGGTCATCAAGTTGTTGTTTCATCTCGGCGTCAAAGGCAGGAGCAGGCTCATACCCCGCACCAAGCGAACGTTTTTGCATTTTGCCAATTTCATAAGCGGCCTCGCCTTTACCCCTAACAACAAATAACCTGCCTTTACGCCCACGATCTTCGTCTTCATCCCCAAGGTCAAAGTCAGAATTTCTCGGCACATACGCTTCAGGCACTAAAAGCGAGGCGCGGTCGCCAGGGGCATCCAAAGCACTAAGTCCGCCGCCCACCACAACAAAAAAAGTAAGCAGTATTAGTTTATTTTTCACTCTTCCCCCGGAGGTGTACGATATGACATTAAAATTTTTACTCAGATGTATTTTACCAAACACGTATTACCATTTTACACAGTTTTCACAAAATTTCCATGCAGTAAAATCAAAATGGCGCCCCAGCCGCACATTTTCAAACACTTGCGCGGCCGCATAAGATAGTGGCAAACTGGCCCCCACACGTCTTTTAATAGTTTTTACCAAGACGGCCACAATGAAATATATAATGCTGTATTTTTTTCTTTTCGCCGCCTCCATTATCCCAACTCAGGCCACGATAGATACTCGAACCGCCATTTCTTTGGGGCGGCTCCTCCTCCTATTTCGCAAGCATTGGTTTGCCACTGAACTAACCAAACCGGGATCATTTGCCTCTTTTCTGCTCAAGGACTAGCAAGCCTACCGAGAAATACCAACCCAGCAAGGCTAGATAGAGTATTCAGAAAAGCTTGCCGCTATCGCCCGCTAAGATTGGCTCACCCTTCTTTTTAGCTAGATTCCCTGCTGCGCCATCACAGAAAAAGGGCGACCATTTCTGATCGCCCCCATCTTTTTAATTCTTAGATTTCAAGTCTTACTCAGTACGTGCTGAAGCGCCACCGTTGCGGTTCTTTGACGCACGGCTTACCGCTTTAATCAACATCCATGCACTTGCAGCCGTAAGGCCCGCAGCAACAAAGCCACGCGCCAGAGCTTTTGTATCAGCCATCGTCATCTTGGTTCGTTGAGGACCAGACACAAGCTTACGAGCAGCATTTGTAAAGCGTTCACGAGCAATAGGGTTTGTAATTTCCTTGGCAACCAATAAAAATGCCATACCCAGTCCTGCTGCCCCAACGCCGGTTAGCTTGCCAGCAGACCATTCATTGGTTTCACCAGCAGGCTTGCCCGTTTGAGCAGGATTTTCATCCTTTGGCGCTTCAAGAGTATCTTGTTTGATTTCACCAGCAGAGCTTGCTCCTTGAGCATGATTTTCGTCATTCGATGCGCCAAGAGTATTTTGTTTCGTAGTAGATGGTTGAGTAGTAATTTTACGGAATTCTTTAAGATCTTTCCTTGAACGGGCCAATTCCCAGCTACCCGCATCGTCTGCGACTACAACATCATCCAGAATCGCAACACTCCCGGCAACCGCTGGATCACTCGGACGACCCACACCTAACTTTGCTTCCTGTTGCTCTCTAAGGAATTCCATTTGCGCATCTCGCAAAGCTTTCCCCTTGAGAAAAACAAAGACCGGCTTGCGTGCTGATGTAGGCTTGTTTTTCGCGGCACGGCGGATCTCATATCTGGCTTCTTTCTGTTTCTCTTTTTTCTTGCGTGCTGCCCGCTGAAGCGCTAATTCTCGCTTCTTTTCCCGTGCAGCCGCTCTCTCTCTTTCGTCGTCGGCGATCAACTGGCCAGCAATTGCCTCTCTAGTATCCTGATTTTCCATACCTGCTGTTGATGTCCCCAACGGCTCTGCCTTTGGTCCACCATTAGCTTCCCTAAGCCGGATGGCTTCATTAACTGCTTTTGCTATACGTGCTCGCTTTTCGGCCACGGACTCCGCGGACATCTCTTTAGGCTTATCCAGAGCTCTTTTGCCAAGATATGGTCTCTTGAAAATCGCCTCTTCAATTTCCTTTTTAGATCGTGGGCGAACTTCTGGGCTAAATTTGGAATTTTCAAGACGGTCAATCGTACGAATTAGATCGTCTACTTGTTCCTCATTCATACGAACACCATCTGCAGCGCCTGCAACTCCACTCACCGCAACAAAAAAAGTAAGCAGTATTAGTTTTTTTTTCATTCTTCCCCCGGAGGTGTAC
>JAUPVI010000003.1:0-20473 GCA_030917105.1 Candidatus Babelota bacterium | reverse complement strand
ACACAGTTTTCACAAAATTTCCATGCAGTAAAATCAAAATGGCGCCCCAGCCGCACATTTTCAAACACTTGCGCGGCCGCATAAGATAGTGGCAAACTGGCTCCCACACCTCTTTTAACAGTTTTTACCAAGGCGGCCGCAATGAAATATATAATGCTGTATTTTTTTCTTTTCGCCGCCTCCATTATCCCAACTCAGGCCACTCCAGACACTCCTACCGCCATTCCTTTCGGGCGGCTCCTCCTTATGCTCCATGAAACCGGAAGCCTAGAAAGCGAAAATCCGTCCAAAAAAGAGGTGGGAGCCGTCACTCTCCGCGCTGCCACGGCCCTGACGCAACAGGCTGGCATCATCATCCTCAGCCCCGCCATCTGGCAAAACCTTCTCTTTCGCAAGCATTGGTTTGCCACTGAACTAACCAAACCGGGGTCACTTGCCTCTCTTCTGCTCAAGAACTGGCAAGCCTACCGAGAAATACCAACCCAGCAGGGACTTACCCAGATCAACGCCCTTCTTAAAAGCGACCCAACCCTCATGTACCACTTTTACCTCTGGCAGCAGGAGCTGACCTCAGAATATTGGCAATGCTGGTATCATCCCGATGCCAGCTTGATCATACTTATTCCGACTGCCTATCTCGATGAACATGCCGGCCTCTTGCCGCGACCAAGCATTACCTTGGGGGATGCAGAAACAGTCAAAACGGACGTGCTAATGCAAGCAACGGGGCTTCAGCTGAGCAAGTGCAAGCCAATCGTCCTCACAGAAAGCGTTGAGGGACTAACGACCCTCCTCAGCCAAGCGAAGCATTTATACAAACGCTCCAGCTTCTCTCTCAAGCACTTTGAATCACTCTTTGCTCCCAAAGCAAAAACACAAACCCTCCTCTGCCGCCACTGGAATATCTACATGACCGGCCATGGCACACACCAAGGAAGCATTTGTGGCCTACCCTCTGACCAGTTTATTCAATTCCTTTCCTGGTGCAGCGACAACCTGTACATAAACTGTTTTTACTATCAAAGCTGCTATAGCGGCGGGCAAAACCTATTCGATCTCTACCACGCCCGAGCAACCAGTAACCAAGTTGCCCACCAAGGGCTCAATCTTCATTTCCCCTTGGTTGTCGGAGCCCTGGGAGATGCGCCAGTTCACATTTTGATGCCATACAAAGAGCTCAATCAGTCCTCAACCATAAAAATAGCCATCGACATAAACCTCAATACATTTTTCACCGCCCTTGAACAGTATGAAGAATCGTGGCCAGCCATTCTCCAGCCAATAACTCCAACTATCACTACTGCGAGTGATACTCATGCTCTCAGCAATACCCCCCTCTTGCTGTTACCCGGGCAAACCACACCAACCCCCATCGATGTAAACACACAGCCAAATACCAGTCTCAACCCTCATGCAACCCGAGCCGGCATTAGTGTCTTTTCCCCCCAAGATGACCTCTACGGTCAGCGGACCGGCACCGCCTTCATCGTCCATGGTGAACGAGCTCTGCTCCTAGCCCCGCCGTATATTCGCACCCCAATTGAGATGTACCCGTACCAGAAATTGCACCGGAGCGCCGAGGCCCATCATTCAAGCTTTGTTTCTCCGGCGATCATCTCCCTTATTCCCGGCAACGCACTGCATCACCTCACCGCACTGACCCTGCACGATCTTGGCCTCAAAGACTTTATCACGCATAGCTTCATCCAAATGAGCAAGCAAAAAAGCACCAAAGTCCTGCTAATTGATCAGCTCACCATCAACAATGACTTGGCCCAGCACTTTACCGCCCCCCTCCCTTCCTGGTGGGAAAACATTACCAGCACCGTCAGCCGCTGGTTCTCCTTGCGCACCACGCCGCTTGAAACGCCGCGCATCACACTGCAAAACGTTCTCATCATCATCGGCATACACAAAATCACCTGCTTATTTAGGGAGCCACACCAAGACGGCAGTATGCAGGCATACAAGGCCACCTATCAGCGCCCGCTCAAAATGATGGACGCACTGCCGGATGCGCTGCCGCTGACCAAAGTTTCGCTTAATGCGCACGCCCGTTTGTATACCAAGTACGGCTCTTTTGCTGCTTCATATCGTGACAGCCTTGCACAAAATTCGTATACTGCCCCGCATGAAAGCACAAAAAATCCATCTTCTTGATCCATTACAAGCACAACAAATTGCCGCCGGCGAAGTGGTCGAACGCCCCGCAAACATCGTTAAAGAGCTCATCGAAAACAGTATTGACGCCGGAGCCACTGTCATTACTGTCCGCATTGAAAAAGCAGGCAAGCAACTCATTTCTGTTACTGACAATGGATGCGGTATGAATTCCCTGGATGCGGCCCGCTGCTTTGCACGCCACGCCACCAGTAAGCTGACCAACGTCGACCAGCTCACAAGCCTTGAAACTTTTGGTTTTCGCGGCGAAGCACTGGCCAGCATTGCCGCCGTAGGTATTGTCTCTCTCACCACCAAGGAACAAGATGAACCGCTCCTGGGAACCAAGATTAGCTACCACCACGGCCTCTACCAAGGGAGCACGGAGGTGGCCTGCCCGGCTGGAACTAGTATTGTTATTAAAGATCTTTTTGGCACCTTGCCAGTTCGTAAGACATTTTTAAAACAAGATGAAACGGAATGGAACCAGATTCAAGCGGTTGTCCATGGCATTGCCCTCACGCACCTGAATGTGAGCTTTGTACTCTATAAAGATGGCGAACGCGCGATTGAAGCCCCAGCAGTAACCACGCTCAAAGATCGCATTACCCAACTGTGGAGCCACACGCTCTCTGCACAACTAACCCCGCTGACTTTTAATGATCGTGAAATTACCGTAGAGGGGCTCGTCTCCTTACCACCGTATGCGCGCTATGGCAAAGATCTCATTATGTTCTGGGTCAATAACCGCCTGGTCAAAAATAGTGAGATTGCCCGGGCAATTACCAAGGGATATCTCCAATCACTACCACCAGGGAAATATCCAGCCGCATTTCTTGCTATTACCATCGATCCGGCAACGGTTGACGTTAACATACATCCCCGGAAAGAAGAGGTGCGCTTTACCAAGCCAGGGGTGGTTACCACCTGCATTCAAAAAGGGATTACGTGTGCACTTGAGGCAGCGGTGAGTAGGCTTGCCGCGTCACCTGCGGTTCCGCGCAATGACGGAGAGACTGCCTCCTTAGCAACAAGCTTACCCCCCAAATCATTACCATTTCAAACTTCGCTAACGGGAAGCTTTGGGCCCCCTGTCATTGTGAGCGAAGCGTGGCAATCCATGAATCAACAAATTTCACCGGCCACACCACAAAGACTAGAATGGATTGCTTCGTCGCCAATGGCTCCTCGCAATGACGAAAGCGAAACTCGCCTTTGTGCCACAGAATACACGGCAGCAGAGAACACTCCCATCACAGCGAGCGGAGCGCGGCTGGTAGGACAAATTTTAATACTTACATCCTTATCGAGCTCGATAAAGAGCTCATCATCGTTGACCAGCATGCCGCCCATGAGCGGGTGCTGTACCACCAATTCACCACCAAATTCACGGACAAAGAGGGAACGCAACTTCTTTTCCCCGAGACTATCATTCTGGAAAATGAACGAACCATTGCCGGCCTCATAGCAGAAAGCGACTTTTTTGCATCACAAGGCATTGTCTTTGCGCAAACAGGCCCTTTGCACTTGACCATTACCAGTGCCCCACCACAACTCCAAAAGGAATCCCTCTCCAGTGTTTTGCTTGATGCGGCGAACTTTATTGCCACTCATGATCGTCTGGATCCCGAACTATTTCGACAAAAGCTCAATGAGCATGTCCACAGCCATTTAGCCTGCAAGCTTGCCGTTAAAGCCGGGGACGCATTGAGCATTCCAATCATGGAAGATTTGGTTCGCCAGCTCCTTGCCACTCCCAACCGCTTTATGTGTATTCACGGAAGGCCAACCATGTGGCCAATTTCATTGTTCGAGCTTGAAAAAAGGTTTAAACGGCGCGGTTAGTTGCAGTTTTGGCTCCGGATTATATACTATAGATGTGTGGATACACAGAAGGGCGCATGTGCGTCAGAGGGACAATCAAACGGGGGACGAATGACACTAAAACAGTATGGATTCTTAGTTCTATGCACGCTGACATGCGCTGCATCGCTGCATGGCAGCATGACAAAAAAAGCAACTGCACTCACGACCGGCGCTGGCCTTTCGGCTATTCTTATGGGCATGATGCAACACAAATACAGCCGCCTCGCACATGCACGCTATCCGCTGATGCAACGGCGCAACATCATCAACACCCTGCTCTTAAGAGAAAAGCAACCAGAAATAGCAGAGACGCTCAAAGCAGAGCTGGCGACTATCCAAAGCAAGCTTGATGCCCTGCACACAAAGCGTGGCGATTATAATATGCTCCGCACTGCACTGGGACTTGCAAGCACGCTCATGGCAAGCGGGGCAATTTATGAATACACTACAACAAAAGATGAGCCCGTAGATCCGAAGAAGAAATAGTGCGGCGGCATAGGCAATAAAAAAAAGAGGCACTCCCGATTAAAGAAGTGCCTCTTTTTTTAGTTTTTCACAAAAAACCTACTGCTGGCCAGAATTCTGATTTTTATTAGATGATGAATTTTGGTTTTGCTGCGCATTGTCTACAACAATGTGTGATAGTGCTTCAGCATGATCAGCTGATTGCTGCACTTGTGCTTCTTCAGCTGGCACTTCTGCTTTTGGCAAGCGTGGACGAAGTCCAGCAAACCAACGTGCATGGATCTTTTTCATGATACCTTCACGGCGCAACCCGGCCGTTCTGACTTCAAGCTCTTTGATAAGATCTTTATTTGCGCGTGCAACGGCAATTTTTTCATCTTGGATGAAACACTGCTTTTGCAACGAAACCGGCATAAACTTAATAGCACTGTAATCATGCTTCAAAGCCTTTGCTTGTTCCATGCGCACTAAACCAGCACGAACGATACCAAGTTTCAAATCAACCACCAGGCGAGTCAGCGTATCAACGCGTTTCACCTTAATTGACTCAAACATCGACAAGTAATGTTCTTCAAGCGAGTTGCGCAACACGGCCGTTGAATTATTCGCGTAAAACGCAAAGTCATGCAACGTAAGCATGTGATGTGGCATTTTGTCCCAGAAGATCAACGCCAGGGAGCTCAACGAGGAAACGTAGCAAGGCATTAATTCAACTTTAGACGAAAAGGTCAACGCCACATTGCCGTCAGCAATAACAAAATCAAGCGTTCCATCAACCAGCGCTTTTTCAATGTCAGCTGGTTTAATTGGCTGGATGCGAGCCGTGCTACC
Organism: Candidatus Babelota bacterium; assembly: GCA_030917105.1. GTDB lineage: Bacteria > Babelota > Babeliae > Babelales > JAUPTZ01 > JAUPTZ01. Next base: position 15,151 of record JAUPVI010000003.1, on the reverse strand, counting down.
CATACGAGAGGCAAGGATTTCAATTGTTTCACGCATAAACCCGTCAAACGCCGCCCCAATTTCAGGCGAGATGGCATCATCGATAAGACTGGTAACAACACCGACACTTAACACCTGCCGCACCGGGTGTAACCCCTTAGCTTTTCGATGTTGCCAGAATCGGTATACAAGCGCCACACCTATCAGAAGTCCTACCACGATTGCTCCCAAAAGAAGCAGTTGTGAAGAATCCCCCAGGGGCTGTATGGCACTAACCAAAGCGGTAATTACGTTCATAGTTTGTTCTTTCATTGTAAAAAGCCGTTCAGAGAGGTATTTAGGAAACAAGCAACTACCAATCTAACCGGCCATGTGATATAGTTTTACCTATAATGCTGTAGCCCAGAAAGATTACAGCACAAAAAGTAGTATACAATAGTAATTCCCTTAACGCAAATAGCGTTTTTGGCACTAACAATGAAGGCAGGACAATGATAAAAAAGGTAAAAGGGACCCAAGATTTGCTGGACATGCGATCGTACGACGCACTCTATAAAGGAGCGTATCAGCATTTCTCAACCGCCCACTTTACCCATATCCAAACCCCCATCTTAGAGCACGAAGGGCTGTTCAAACGCTCAGTCGGCGAAGAAACCGACATTGTTGGTAAAGAAATGTACACGTTTAGCACCAACGACCGCGAAGTATTCTGCCTCCGCCCCGAGGCAACGGCCAGTACCATGCGCGCCTATCTTGAGGCCGCCATCACGACTAAACCATGGCAAGTCTTTAGCGAAGGTCCCATGTTCCGCCATGAACGACCACAAAAAGGCCGCTGGCGCCAATTCTCCCAATTCAATGTGGAAGCAATTAACATCAGCTCCGTTGCCCAAGACGTTCGATTCATTAGCCTCCTTGATGACCTGTTCACCCGCAAGCTCAGGCTCCATGACTACGTTCTAAGCATAAACTACCTGGGCACCAAGGAAGACCGCGCAGCACACCGCCTGGCCCTTAAAAGCTTTTTAGATGCCCATATGGCTGAAATTTGCTCAACCTGCCAAACCCGCGCAACAGCCAACATGCTGCGCATTTTTGACTGCAAAAATGAGGGCTGTCAGGCCCTCTACACCAAGGCCCCCTACCTCACTGACCACCTCTCGCCAACCTCGCAAACGGCATGGCAAGAGCTCCAAGATTTGCTGGGGATCCTCAGCATTAGCTGGATACACAACCCACTCTTGGTTCGCGGCTTGGACTATTACAACAACATCGTGTTTGAATTTTCCTCGCCCCTGCTTGGGGCGCAAAGTACCTTTTGCAGCGGCGGACGCTATGACCTTGCGCCGGCTTTTGATCAAAAAGAAGCCATTCCTTCTATTGGCGCTGCTATCGGCATGGAACGCTTAGTGCTGTTGCTTGAAGCTGCTGGCAACCCACATACAATTCCTACCAAAACCCCTGTTTTTGGTATTTTACCGTTTGACGAGTCACTGAATCCGCTCGCCCTCCTGGCACACCAAACGCTTCACCGAGCTGGTTTATCCACCGATATTATCATTGGCGGCGTTAAAAAAGGCATGAAAAAGGCGAACAACGATGGCATTCGCTGGCTTATTTTGATCGGCGAACAGGAAAAGAATGAGGGAGTGGTTCGCCTGAAGGACATGGAGAGCGGCAGCGAAATTAGCGTTAGCCAGGAAGATTTAACGTCGTACGCACAATCATTGATCTCATAAAGGAAACTTCTCTAGGCTGAAACTCCCCGCGCCTACAACTCAAGGAGTATTTGCCTCATGAAGAACTTTACCATTTCCTTATTTGTTATCGCGCTTTCTATGCCATTAATCGGGACGGAGCTTACACTGCCCGCACTCAAGTCAGCAGCCAGGTCGACACTCTCCACACCTGCTGTCTCGCTTGCAACCGCATTCTGCTGTCCCACTGCAGCGCATTCAGTCGTAGCTGCAACACATGCACCGGTATCTGGATTTTCTCCAGCAACAGAAAAATATGCAAGGGACGTTGAGATGTTTTTACTATCAGTCTTCCCAGAAAAAACGTGCGCCGAGACAACAACTATTAAAAATATTTTCACTCACTATCTTCGCACTAAGGAGTCCTTTACACAGCAAGGTAAGTCTTATGACGAAAAAACATACGTTGCGTACCTTACACTGTTGCTCTGGGGTGCTCATGAACTAAAAGATCGTACCCTTTCAGGCGTTTTGACAGAAACATTTAATCTTCTTGAATGGTGCAACAAAGAATTTTCCTCGTACTCCGCCGAGCCCGAAATTACAATCCCACTCACAGACAGCGCGTACGAAAGTCTCGCGCAAACAAAATTAGCTGTGCTTAAAAAAATAGATGCTACAAAAGAAGATGATCGCCAAAAAGCCGTCGTCGATCTTTTTGATTACATTGCAAACACCCATTTGTATTCCAAAATACCAAACTGCGCTCCTACTAGTGAGTCAGTTGAATGGTTTCTTTCTATTATAGAAGCAAAAATAGCATTAGCCGAGCTAAATTCTACCTCAGAACGCAAGGCCTTAGAAAAACTCTTCCATGCGAGCCTTGCAGAAGCAATCACACAAAAAAACGAAGAAAACAGAATAACGCAGGCAACACGACCAAAAAAAGCAAGCCGAAAGTTCTTTAACTTTGAAGTGATCGTCGATTAAGCAATCGTACAGCCCATTATTGATCTAGTAAACTCTATCAAGCTGAAGAACTCTACCAACTTTACCACGAGTATAACCGTTAATACCGAATCAAAACGATCCAGCAACCCGCCATGCCCCGGCAGCATGCCACCGGTGTCTTTGATACCCTGTTGGCGCTTGTACCAGGACATAACCAAGTCACCAAGCATGGCGGTTGTTGCTACCACCACCCCACTCAACAGCATAAACCACCATGAAGCAGCTGTTATACCAAAAAACCACAGTCCTAAATGGCAAACGACCAACGCGCCAATCCCTCCCGCAACCCCTTCCCAGGTTTTACGTGGGCTAATTGTCGGACAACAGAGGTGACTCCCACACCAAGAACCGACAAGATAAGCCACCGCATCCACGAGCCAAGCAGCAAGAAACGGATATAATCCATACCAGGGTGCCACTCTATGCCATTGCACCACGTGGATGAGCAAAAGGCCAAGAGCCACGACAGGATACACACCGGTAATATCGTAGCCGCCACGCACGCGCGGCCACTCAACAAGTATCATATAACACGAAAGAGAAAATAAAAGGCAGATAAAAAGAGAAGGGAGTAAGGCGTAAAGGCCAAAGAAGACAAGGCCACCACCGATACTAGTCCATAGTCTGGAGTACATGTTACTCATACCAAATCCTTCTTATACACAATCTTTCGCAGGCACAACCCCTGCGCATCTATATTAAAAAAAGCCGGCGACGTTCGCTGTGGCGTTTTCAAGAGTGAACAAATGTCATCATATGACACCGCTGCACCATCTCGGGCCACCATCACTGCCGCACCAACCATTCGCCGAATTTGATACCGCAAGAATCCTTCTCCACGCACAACAACGCGAATCGCATTATACCGTTTAAGCTCTTCAACGCGAATAGAATCCACGGTTCGCACCGGGTTATACCCCTCTTCTATGCGAGCAAAAGAAGTAAAATCATGCTCACCCTCAAACAACTGTAAAGTCCGTGTAAACAACGGGACATCAAAGCTATGGACATACTCCGGCAGCGCTGTCCCAAAACGACTTAAAAACGGCAGTGGTCGCACACAAAAAAGATGGTACCAATATTCTTTATAGGCCACATGATACTGCGGATGAAATGAAGCATCAGTTTCTGTAATAACCCGAATCACAATGTCACTGGGCAATCGATTGCCCCACGCACGCAACATGTGCGCCGGTGACAACGCAAGCGTCGTGCTCACCCGCGCAACTTGATCATAGGCATGCACACCAGCATCGGTTCGTGAGGCTCCCACAATAGTACATGGCACCCCAAAAACTTTGGCAAAACGCTCTTGCAAAATACCACATACAGAGACTGCATTTGGTTGAATTTGCCACCCAGAGTATGCCGTGCCATCGTATGCAACGCGAATAAGATAATAATTCATAAGAAACCGCAGCCCCATCAAAAAAAACCCTGCCTAAACGCAAAGGCTATAAGCCTTGGCGGTATAGACAGGGGAAATGGAGCGTACTGATTAGCAGACTCATGACACTCATCAAACGATGGGTATCGCGAACACAGTCTTGCTAATCGCCACAAGCGTGCACTATTGCGCAAACGCAATGCAACGATTTACTCCATTTCCCACTTCAATGATTGTTACTCTGCATCCCCCAACGTATCATTGTCATCACTGTTAAAGAAGCTTTGCAGCCGCTTGGATCGTGATGGATGACGTAATTTACGAAGAGCTTTTACCTCAATTTGGCGGATACGCTCACGCGTTACCGAGAAGTCTTTGCCAACCTCTTCAAGGGTATGTTCTGATGCAACGTCAATACCAAAACGCATCTTCAGCACTTTTTCCTCGCGTGGCGTTAAAGTCTTGAGAATTTCACGCACTTTTTCTTTGAGATCGTCGTTTACCACCGCTTCCATTGGTGTGTATTCGTTTCCGTCCTCAATAAAGTCTTTCAACTGCGTGTCATCGCTGTCGCCCACTGGTGTTTCAAGAGAAATTGGTTCTTTTGAGATCTTAATAATATTCTTAACCTTCTTTTCATCAAGGTTAAGCTCACGAGCTAACTGTGCGTATGACGGTTCACGACCGGTTTCCTGCATATGAGCACGGGTTATCTTGTTAATCTTATTAAGCGTTTCCACCATGTGTACTGGTACACGAATAGTACGAGATTGATCCGCGATTGCGCGCGTAATCGCCTGACGTATCCACCAGGTTGCATAGGTTGAAAACTTAAATCCACGCTCAAACACAAACTTTTCTACTGCCTTGAGCAAGCCAATGTTTCCTTCTTGAATCAAATCCAAGAAATGAAGGCCGCGGTTAATGTATTTCTTCGCAATATTAACCACCAACCGAAGGTTTGCGCGTGCCAAGTCATCCTTCGCATTTTTATCACGATTTTGTGCCGTCACAAACTGCTTGTATAAAGCCAAAATACGTTCTTTTGGCAAGCCTGCTTCAGACTCAACCTTCTTAAGCATTTTGGCAGCGGCGCGCATATTGCGTTCCATTTCTTCGAGAAGCTGCGCATCCCCTTCTTTTTGCTTCTTGATTCCAGCGTAGAAATCAACTTTTTCTTGAATTTTGCGCATCTCTTCGCGACGCTCTTGCAGCTTTTGCGCCAACTTTTCTACCCGCTTACCAAACTTGCGGATCTGCTTGTTAGCAAAGCCTACTTCTTTGAGCGTATTAATAAGCGCAATCCGATTCTGTTCAATCTCCCTGAACATTGCTTTTTTCTTCGCATCAGTATCCAGTTTGCCGCGATATGAGTTATAGATTTTTTCTTCGTTCTTCATTAACTGCTCAGCAGTGTCGATGTATCCAAAGAATCGTGTGCGCTCTTCTTCAAGCATCGGCAAGTTGTCTTCGTCAAAGCTAGAGAACTGAATAATGTTCTTGAGCATCAACGGATCACGCGCTAATTTTTCACGGAATGAAACAAATTCTTTGGCAACAAAAGGAAACTGCGCGACCGCATCAATCGACTCACGCTTAGACTGGGCAATTGCATCAGCAAGTACTTGCTCCGTTTCCTTGTTCAGCAATGGAATACGACCAATTTCTTTAAGGTACAGCTTTACCGGATCATTTAACTGACCGGGCTCACTGAACATTTTTGATTTTTCTGCGCCATCCGGATTGTCGCCAAACTCATCATCCCCTTCTACATCAGACGCTAAATCAACTGACGCCAAGGAATTGGATATGTTCGTTTGCTTGTTTGGAAGGAAAGAAGTTTCATCTTCTTTTAAAAAGTCTTCTACTGAAATATCAGAGGTCAAATCTTCTTGCGAGATCAAGTCGATGTTTTCCTTTTCCAGGATGCGCAAAACATCAGAATATTCTTCTTCAGTCATAGCGTATTTTTGAGCAAAAGCGGTTAATTCTTCGTAGGTAAGCATACCCTCGACACGACCCTTTTGTACCAAAATCTCAAACTGTTCAGTAAATGGAAACCGACGATTTTCAGTATCTTCTTCATGCGGCACAAGAGCGTCAATAGGAAGAGACATGTCTTCTTCTTCCTCACGCTTTTCAAGATCGGCATACTCAGCATCAGTTCTTATCACCATCGGCTTTGTATCAACCATCTTGATAACCGGCTTTGAAGACGGTTTTTGCTTTACTTCAATCTCATCTTCATCGTCATCATGGGCCTTTGCTTTGGCAACTGCTTCAACTGCTGCATCTTCCGGACGACGTCGCTTCAAGACTTTAGCCGCTGGAGCTGCTTTTTTCTTTTTTTCTCTCTCTAGCGCGTCCGCTTTGGCAAGCAATTCGTTTGCTGCAAGCTCCAGCTCCTTAGTCATTTTTTTTGCCATAGCATATGCCCCTTTTGTTGTATTTGTTCTTTCCATTGCGCAAAATTGCTCAACAGCTCTTCAACTTTTTCCGTATTCCCTTCCGCCGACGCCTGTGCAATATCATGGCGAATTTGGCCAACCATTTCTTTCCATCGTTGCTGTACCACTTTATTGATAAGGGTAGCAAACTCCTGCTCATTCACTTGCCCAGCATGAAAAGTAAGGGCGGCAGTCAGCCACTGCCGCTGCTCCTCTGAAAGACACCCAAGAACAGCATCAATAAGCGACACCCCTGCGTGATCTTTATGCTCACGCAGAATATGTTCATGGATTAAACGCGCACGAGGCGGCAGCATTGCCACGACGTCCGATGGAATATGATGTGGTGTATTCTGTAAAAAACTATTCAAACTAATAGCAATAAGCTGTGCATCAACGGCCTCATGACCAGGAATTGCCACATCCGACACAACTGGCGCCACCATGCGAGACTGCTCAGTATTCAGAAATGCGCTCACTTGCTCCTGCAACTTGATACGTAACGCAGCAATAGGAACGCTTACTGCATGACTTAACTGCTGAAGCAGTACATCACGCTTCACAACATCAGAAATTTTTGCAATAACTTCCAGGACTTCCTCGATAATGCGCATTTTTTCTGCCAAATTTTTCTGCGCAAATTCTTCTGCAGTGGCACTAACAAAAAAGGTAAATATATCTTGCGCTTGCGGCAGCACCTCTGCCAACGAATGGCATTGCTTTAGATACGCAGCGGGATCTAAATTATTTGGCAACGTTATAACCTGAAGCTCAAGATCTACTTGCCAGCACAAATTTGCGAGTCGCAACATTGCTTTTCGCCCTGCTTTATCGCCATCGTACATAACGTACACAACCTCAACCGACCGAGCTAAAAGCTGTAAATGTTCTTTCGTACAGGCAGTTCCCAGCGTAGCAACTACATTGGTGTAGCCATACTGCGCCATCATAACACAATCGGTATACCCTTCCACCAAAAAGACCGCTTTACGCTCTTGCATAGTTTTTTTTGCAACACTGTATCCAAAGAGCAACGAACCTTTTACAAAAAATGGTGATTCCTTGCTGTTGTAATACTTAGCACGGTCATCGTTTGCCACAAAAACACGCCCCCCAAATCCGCAATAGCGACCAAGAACATCGGTAATAGGAAAAACTATACGATCTTCAAACGGCGAATGCATTTGCATCTTGCCGGAATCATATAAAACACCGGCCTCCATCAAATCTTTAGCGAGGATATTTTCCTTCATCCCGAGCGACAACAACGCATTAATTGCCCGCGTACCAGAGGGGAAAAAACCAATCATAAAGAGGTCAATCATTTGATCAGTAATGCCACGTGCCAACACATAGTCATAGGCATGTTTATGCGCTCGAAGCTGTTGATGTGCCCATACCGCAACACATTTGTGCAACGCAAAATACGAGGCTTTTTCTTCGCTTTGCTTTACACCGCTTGCTGCATGACGAAGCAACTCTTCAGGAACTTTCAGTCCGTGTGAATCGATAAGTTGTTTTGCGGCCTCAAATGGACTCAAATTTTCTACTTTTGCCACAAACGAGAGCACATCTCCCGTTGCATGACAACCAAAACAATAAAAAATCCCTTTATCGGGACTGACGGTAAACGACGCATCGGTTTCCTTGTGGAATGGACAGGAACCTTTCAGATATGAACCAGCTTGGCGTAATCGTACATAGCGACCAACTTCTTGTACAATGGGCACCTGCTGCTTAATAAAGCTAAACACTGAGCTCACCCGGATTTCCTTCGGTCCCACCATGCCATAAACAACTGCATCACTGCAGCAACAAGACCAGCACCAACACTTACCTTCACTGCAAACCAATAAATTACGCCTAGGCCTCCCATTGCTACAAGACCAAACTCGGACAAGCCCGGCGCCGCATCAAACAAAACGCGCTGATCAGCAACTAGCCGCATCACATAGTGGGTGATGCCAAAAAGCATACCAAGCAAATAGAAAGGAGTACTTTCCGTACTGGCACCAGGGCGGTATAAAGACCGCAGCAGAACCACTGCCAACCCAGCAACTCCAGCAAAGGCGGCATAAAAATACACAGGAGACATATAGGCCTGCGTAAGGAGGGCCAAATAGAACAAAGTTCCAAAAACACTAATAAACGTAAACATTTGCACGGCAATCTGCCACGCAGGCCTCTTCAAGACATTTTCTACCATCGTCTCTTACCCTTACCCAAAAAAACAGATGCTAAAAACACTAACATTGCACTAATAATTCCCAGCGCAACCCACTGATATAGACTCAGACCATAAAACAACGCGGGACGATCCCCACGCCAAAAATCAATAACAAAACGCGCGCCACACTCCCACAAAACATAGAAAGAAAACGTAAGCCCATCGCGACGCCCACGGCGGTGATAAATCCACATACAAAGGAAGAATCCAACAAAAGAAGCTACAGCCATAATCAGTTGAGTGGGCAACAAAGGAATAGAAAGAGGAGCCAAACAAGCAGGGTCAGAGTATACCACCGCATAAGAACCTGCTTTCAGTGGAATACCATAACAACATCCAGAGATAAAGCAGCCGACGCGGGCAATAGCATGCGCCAACAGGCCATACGCAGCACCAAGGTCGGCAACGGCAATAAGATCTGCCCTATAGTAACGAGCAACAACTAGAACACCCACGATAATGCCTATAATTGCCCCCAAGATGGCAAAGCCACCAAGCGCGACCGCCGCCACCTCTTCCCAAGAAGAAACAGACACATTTCTACACTCGGTGAGAAAAAATAAGATTTTGCCTCCCAGCAAGCCACCGATGGCGCCGCCAGTTGCGCAATCAAAAAATTGCGTTGTCGTTACGATCGATGATCGCCGAATATCAGTATAAATAAAATAAAGAGAGAGCGCGGCCCCGGCCACAATAAGAAAGCCGTACCACGACACAGAAAGAGGGCCAAAAAGATGAAAAATAAAAGGATTCATGAACCAAACACCATAAAGATAATGTAGTGCCGGCTATACATGCGCACCGATTTACAGACTCACTTGCGCCCGACACAATTGTAAACGCAATAAGTTTGGTTGCGGGGGTTGGATTTGAACCAACGACCTTTGGGTTATGAGCCCAACGAGCTACCAGGCTGCTCTACCCCGCGATAAAAATTTCAGAGGAGGTAGAGTGTACAGGTTTTGACAGACAAGTCAAATATTGCTACCGCTACCAAAACTTAATTATTTCTTTCTCACTAATAAGCGCGTCAAAGCGCCTCTGATTTTGCTCAGACAGGGTAAACCTATTCGCCGCTACGACACGTTTAGCTATACCTAACAGCTCTTTTAATGCCATTTCCCCAGAAAGCTCCTGAGCGGTAGATAGCAAACTGGTCCGAACCGGAGAGCCATACTTATCTTGCATAAGCCACCCTAGAAACCGATTACCATTCGCACGCCAGTCATCATCAGTCGCGAGATTGCACACACTTTTAACTGCGCTCAAGGAAATTGGAGAGTAATCAAAAATCCGGCTTGCATCAAAAATACTTTCCTTATCACTATTGGCGATATTCAAGAAGACACCCATCAGCGTATTACTTTCAATATCCTCTGCCTCAGGAAAGAGCAATCGAGCGGGAAGAAGCATCTTCTGCGCTTCTTGCTCTGCCACCTTTTGCTCACCATAAAAATGCTCTGTACCAGAAGCAGCCTTTTTTCGGGAATGAAGAGGCTGGGAAAGCAACGTACCCTGGTCAACGGTCGGCGCCTCTCGGTCAAGATTAAACCCCTCAGCGTTAATATCAGCAATCATTAGCGCATCAATTGTAGCGAGACTGCCATCAGCGCGCTTAATACCTTTAAGATTCTGCTCGCGGGTAGCCTGTAAAGTCTTTGCCCTCGAAGCTTCGGAAAAAGCTCCGTACACGCTGGCACCAAAAGATCCCACGCCCAAAATAGTACACAATCGCATAATGTGCTGCGCATTCTTTCGCTCTTTTTTTGTTTGGGCTGTTTTCATTTTATGCCGCGCCCACAATGCAATCAAGCTCAGGGCTCCGCCTGCCGCTACCGTTGTAATAATAGCTTTTCGAGAACGAAGTAATTCAGGCGCTGTATATGATTGCAAAGCAAATCCTATAAACAAAATAGCTGCTAATGCCACTGCGATAATCGTTATATATCGTCTCTTCATACTATGCTTCTCGCAACTCTTCGATACTACAGCGTGCCTCACCTTCATGTCCGCCATAGCGCAGGGCGCGAAGGAGGAAGCCGGGAGGGGCGGCGGATGACGCGTAGTTACACGTTTATAATTATCAATTCACTTCTGAACCAGAGTACCAGATACCTTTGACACAAGGAACAATCTAATCGTTCAGCGCCCAAAATCCCGACCAGATTGCGTTTTCTTGAAATGACGCCCAACAATCCAGGCGTAATACCCCCAAATTGCAATGATGACGAGGGAGAGCCCAGCGCTTGCATTAATAAGAAGCTGATACGGCTGCGCAATCCAGGAGATCATCTGCGCACCAGCCGCAAATGCTGCTCGGTAACCAACAATATCAATCCATCCCTTGGCCTTAAAGCGAACCTCTTCGTTTTCAGGGATATACACAATTTCCTTAGTCGGGTTGTTGAACCCAAATGAGAAGGCGCGAATACAGACCATGACCGCAGCAATTACCCACAACGTCGGGAAACTCCAAGCGACAGCAACACACGCTGCTGTAAGTAACGGATACACCAGCAAACAGGCTGCCACGCCAAGATGGCGCAGAAACCAACCGGTACCAACAAGCGCCAAGGCCAGCGTCACCCCATTCACCCACTGCCCATACACTCCCTTAAACCAAGCAAATTCTTCAATTGTCGGATAGATCTGATGCGCCAAATAGTGCAATTGATAGTCAAAAAAAGCGGTAATAATAAGATACCCAGTCGAAACAACCAAGACGCCGCGCAAGTATGGATGACGAACCAGAAGCCAAAAACCTTCAAATATACCTGCCGATGGCTTACCAACTGCCGCTACATTTCCCACTACAACATCACGTAAAAGGTACAGAGAAAGTAATATGACCCCCATACCACCCACTGCGCCCCCTACCAAAAATGGTATACCACAGTCGGATCCCACACGCACCAGCGTCGCCCCGGCCAGCGAACCAAGCTGTGCACAAGTCGTGATAAAAGGAAAACTCAGCTTTGCACTTTCTACCGTTGTAATACTGGTGGCATAGGTCCAAAAAAGCGTTACCATAAGCGAGCCATAGGTCTTGGTTATGGCAAAAAATGCCCACCCCAGCAGATTATTCACCGACGGCGTTGCTCCCGGCAACCCTATGCCAGGCACGGTAAGCAATATCGCTGCAACAGCAAAAAAGAGTCCGTACATTACCGTTGCAACCGAAAGCACCACCTGCGGTCGCCAGCGGCTGAGGCCGGCCACATAGCCAACCAAGAGTGGAATAATGCAAAAAAAAGATATGACATTCACTTGGGGATGGTACTCGCGCCCCACCAAATGATAAAAAATTGGTTCTTGAAGACTGCCAAGCAACCAAAACGTGCCAATAATGAAGAAAAAAAGGAGTGCTAGAAGAAGAACTGTACGATCAACGCCGCGTTTGATAAATTGCATAACTACTACACCCAAAATAAATAAAAGGGCCGGAAGATCCGGCCCTTTTATTTTAATCATTTAGTAGAATTAGTCTACAATTTGATTGTTGTCAGTAAGCTTTTTAAAGCGGCTACCAACGAACGCAGCTGCAGCTATCCACACACCAATCAAGCCAAGCGAGATAATGGTGCTGTATAACAACAAGTCTGTAACAGATGTTTTGAAGATGTCGCTTACCAAAGAACCTGCGCCTTTTGAAGAACGGCTACCGAACTGGTCAATCCAGCCTTTAGCTTTAAAGCGCACGTCTTGTGATGTTGGAATATACATCATTTCTTTGGTTGGGTTGTTAAGTGCATAGCTCAACCCCTTCACTGCCATACATGCCGTTACCAACATGCCAAGCACTGGAGAGAGGTATACACCAATTACCAAGCCAGCAGTCATCACTGGGAACAAGAGCAAGCAGAAGCGAAGACCAAAACGACGAATAAGGAAGCTTGTACCAAGCACCGCAAAAGCCAATGCCAAGCAGTTTACAAAGATACCGTACATACCGTTAAAGGAAGCAAAAGCCTCTTTCGTTACGTACGTTTGCTTTGCAATAATCTTCATTTCGAACTCGAGGATCGTGTTGATTACTTCATAAATGGTCGAAACAGCCAAAACACCCATGATGTACGGACGAGTCAACAAAATCTTAAGACCTTCAAGCATACCCGTCTTTGGCTTCTTAGATTCGCCGGCAGACTTTTCAGTCCCTGGTTCAGCAGGAACAAGGTACAAGTACAATACAACCATTGGAACCATTAAGCCAAGACCAATAGCACCAACGCTAAAGAGCAATGCGTTACCAAACAAGTGAGACTTGAACGATAAGTATGACCCAAGAACAGAACCGATTTGCGCGCCAGCAAGAATAATTGGGTAACCCTTTTTAGCAGATTCTGTTTTGGTTGTGCTGGTTACAAATGCCCAGAAAAGACCAACCATCAAAGTGCCAAGCCATTCAATCATCAAGTACACAAACCAGCCGAACAAACGGTCAGGGCTTGCAACTGGATTCAAGAATCCAAATGACGAGTACTCAAGAAGATATGCAATAACCAAGAAACTTCCTGAGAAGAAAGTCGCAAGAGTTAAGAGCAAGTTCTTTTTACCAAGAACGTCGATCAATTTAGAGTAAATAAGAACCAAAAATACTGATGCAAAGAGGTTTACCATTTTTGCTCGTGGAACATATTGGTAACCAACGATAGCGTCAAATGCTGCGTCTTTTTGTGTACGAAGGAGCCAATAAGCACCAATCAACAAGAAAAAGATACAACTTAAGAGACTAAATTTCTTCATCTCTTCGCGGGAAAGATTACCCCATAAAAAGCCAACTAAACGTGACAACATTGTGTTTTATTCTCCTCCCCTTGCGGGGTTCTACATGATACTAATACCGTGGTGCATTGTTACTAAAAGTTACTGCTTTAATACACCACACTATTAAAGCAAGACGGGGATTATATAGAAAACAAACAGATAATTCAATAAAGCGCCAAGGGCACTACCCCCACAGAAAGTGCCCTTAGATTCAACACCTTTTTAGCCGAGACTACTCGACCACTTGGTTGGTATCTGTCAGCACCTTAAAGCGACTGCCAACGTAGGCGGCCGCGACAACCCACACACCAATAAGGCCAAGAGAAATAACAGTGCTATACAAGAGAAGATCGCTTATTGAAGATTTAAAGAGGTCACTTACAATAGAGCCAGCTCCTTTGGAGGAACGGCTACCAAATTGATCAACCCAACCCTTAGCTTTAAAGCGTACGTCTTGAGAAGTCGGAATATACATCATTTCTTTGGTTGGGTTATTAAGCGCATAACTCAACCCCTTGATCGCCATACAGGCACCAAGCAACATGCCAAGCACAGGAGAGAAGTAAACCCCCACTACCAGGCCCGCGGTCATTATTGGAAACATCAACAAACAAAAGCGCAATCCAAAGCGACGAATCAAGAGGCTGGTTCCAAGCAAAGCGAAGAGAAACGCAAGAGTATTAACCAGAATGCCATACGTCCCGTTAAAGGAGGCAAACGCCTCTTTTGTAATATACGTTTGCTTTGCAATCATGTTCATTTCAAACTCAAGGATAGTATTAATTACTTCGTAAATGGTTGAAACCGCAAAGATACCCATAATGTACGGGCGCGTTGCTAAAATCTTAAGCCCTTCAAGCATCCCGGTCTTTGGCTTCTTTCCATCAACCGCTTTTGGCTCCATGCCAGGCTCCACTGGAACCAGCTTGAGATAGAGAAAAACCATTGGAATGATAAGCCCCAACGATATAGAACCGACAGTAAAGAGCGGTGTAATCCCAAAATACTCAGTCTTAAACGAAAGATATGAACCAATCACGGCGCCAATTTGTGCCCCAGCAAGAATAAGGGGATACCCTTTTTTTGCTGATTCTGCCTTGGTAGTACTGGTAACAAACGCCCAGAACAACCCAACCATCAACGAGCCAATCCATTCTGTCATCAGATAGATAAACCATCCAAGCAAGCGGTATGGGCTCGCCACCGGATCAGCAAAGCCAATAGAGCTAAATTGCAGGAGGTAGGCAAACAACATAAAGCCACCAGAAAAGAACATGGCCAGTGTGAGCAACAAGTTCTTTTTACCCAGAATATCAATAAGTTTAGAATAAATGAGGACCAGCACCACCGAGGCAAATAAGTTTATTATTTTTGCTCGTGGTTGGTATTGATAGCCAACCAGAGCGTCAAATACCGCATTCTTCTGCGTACGCAACAACCAATAAGAACCTATCAACAAGAAGAAGATGGAGCTTAAGAGCCCAAATTTTTTCATTTCCTCGCGGGAAAGCTCTCCCCACAGGCTGGTAATAATACGAGATAACATAGAAAAACTCCTGCCCAACTGGGCGGTTAGAAGATACAAATAAGCGTTCGGCCTCCCCGTCCACCACCATACTCAGAGGAAGGTCAATGGCGC
>JAUPVI010000060.1 GCA_030917105.1 Candidatus Babelota bacterium | reverse complement strand
ATGAGCACTGTGCGTATTTTTGGCGTCAGTAGTCAAAATTCTCGCGCGTCGGTGGCCAGTACTATCTTTATTGCCCCACATTTGGGGGGGGTAGCAGCTCGCCAAGTGCATAAACATTTGTTGCTTGATGTGGGGTCTCGAGCGACTTCCGTGCCTGCCCTTGACATCTTGTCCAACGATGTGTCTTGCAGCCATGGGTCGGCGATTACCCATCTTGATGCTGCGCAACTGTTCTACTTACAGGCCCGGGGATACGACCTTGAAGCGGCAAGAGATACGGTAGTAAAAGCTTTTTTGCGGTGTTGAGACTTTGACGTCTTAAAGAAATCGGTCTATGATTGTCTCGCTTATGTCACGTAAGTGGTACTGTTTAACCCTAGAGTCGTATAAGGAAGTATATCGTGTCAAATCTAATAACTAGAGATGAAATAGGATCCCTTGAGGGGGCGTTTGCGCCACGGTCACTTCTGTCATTGTCTATATTCGGTTTTCGCTTAAGTTGCCTCTTTGCTAGTTCTCGTAGAGTCAAAATGACAGGTAAACGTGTTGCCATCATTATATTGCATCATGATAGCGCATGGGAGCGTCGAGCAGTAAAAGGCATCGTAGTAAGCATTATGAATTGTTATTCGCCAGAAGAACCGCCATTATTTGACGTCTTCTCTGCTGAAAACTCTTCTCAACGCTTGAACGAAGAAATTATGCCGATCATCGAGCAAAACAAAAAACAATATGCGGCCATTATTACGAGTGGTCCGTGGGTGAGTTCAGGGGTTAAGACGTACATGACTGAGCACAAGATGAAGTTGCCGCAAGTCTTTCTTGGGGTTCAAGACCCGGTTGGCGCTGGCCTTATTAAGAACTTTGAAATACCGCAAGCTGGTATCGTTGGGGTGAACAATGCTGCTGCTGACTATGATTACTGCGTGACAGTCTTAAAAGAAATTTTCCCTGTCGTTAAAACAGTTCTGGTTCCGTATGATTCTACAACAACACCGGATACCATGGACCTGGAAAAACGCCGATTGGTTGACCGCTTGAAGTACCGTGAACTTGAGGTTCGTCTATTGCCGGTTGATGTAAATGGCGACGTTCCGCGGCAGATAGCGCCACATTTGGCTGGTGTTAATGTTTTGTGGACAGTTGAAGAGCCGTTGATTCAGATGCACGCCAAGAAGCTTTCGCGATTGTGTGCTGATTATTCCGTTCTTTTCTGTTCTGGTGAGTTGGCTTCGGTTTTTCAGGGAGCTGATATTGGCTGGGGCGACTCAGGAAGCCTGCAAGGGTTGTACGCCGGGCAGCTCTGTTTTGCCGTTTCGATCGGGATTCCGACCATTCGCTTGAAAAATATTGAGGTGATGAACTCAGCAACTACTCGCACTAATCCGAATTTTTCTGATGGTTGTGCGTTGAGTGATTCGGCCACTATTTTGATCCGTGATGTTATACCGCTCGGCTGGGAATAAAAAAGAGGTTTTGACAAAATTACTGTTCACAGTATACTTTCTGCTCGTTATGGGAAGATCGTTTACTAACTAACTGATTTCTGATCTGAAAGGTCATATGAAACAAAGTAGCACTATGCATCACGGGATTGGGCGTCGCAAAAGCGCAACAGCTCGGGTGTGGCTTAAGAATGGCAATGGAACTATTAGCGTTAATGGCCGTGATTATGCACAATATTTTGATACCGATGCGACTCGCCAAGGGATGCTGGCTGCACTGAATGTGACCGGTCAGATTAAAAAGTACGATATCGCGGCAAATGTACAAGGCGGCGGCCGTACTGGTCAATCCGATGCGATCAAGCTTGGAATCGCCCGTGCGTTATTAACAACAGATGAAACCCTTCGTGGCGTTCTTCGTGAGAACGGCTTGTTGACGGTTGATTCACGCGTAAAAGAACGTAAAAAATACGGTCAAAAAGCAGCGCGTAAGAAATTCCAATTCGTTAAGCGTTAATCGTTTACCGAGACAAAATTCAAGGCACAGTGGTTTATTCTATTGTGCCTTTTTTGTTTTTCCGCCTCTGCGCTTGGGCCGCGTTTACGTCCCTGCGGGAGGCAAACCCTTGCGGCCATACTATACTTTTCGGCTATGCTGAGAGAGGGGACATTGCATGTTGAGACAATACTTTTTAGCTTTCTTATTTTTTCTAACGGCCGTTGCGCCGCGGATCCGCGCTAACTCTGAGGTCAGTCATCCTCGTGTGTTTGATGCGGCCATTATTACCGGTATTTCTACTGGGTTAGCGTGGCTTTTGTTGCATCCCGTGGAGAAAAATCTTGCACGTCAGCATCGCTCTCCAGATTTTAAAAATATTCGATTGGCGCGACGATTTTTGCGGCTCTTGAGCCTTTCTGGGCTCGGCCTGGCTGGTTTTATAAAGCTTGGCATGTCTCAGCCCGCAAGCCCGCGGCTTGATTTTTCAGAAGCCATGGCGCCACGATCTATCACTACTGATAACTCTGATGCCGGCTCTGTGGGTGGCTGGTCGACTGACAGTGACATCAGTGAGTTTGAAGAGGATATCATAGGAGAGGACTCTGAGGACAAAGCATTGAACGCGGGGGCCGATGCTAACCTAGGTGAGTCTATTCTGAATACCTCTGTGGCGCTGACTATACGGGAAGGTGGGGCGGCAAAGCCCGTAGTGGCGGCGAAAAGTCCTTATTTTAAGCTAATCAGACCTAAAACGCCGCCGAAGCGTCTTCTGTTGTTTACGCGGGACAAGAAGAAGATGTCGGTAGAGGATGAGACGCGTGCCATTAGAAGGCTTCAAGATTGGCATGATGGCTTGTTGGTGACGCGAGCTGAGTATAAAAAACTTCAGCGGCTGGAGCGCAAAAGAGGCGAAGGGTGTGAAGAGCGCAAGGTCATGGAATAGGGCTTTGAAGCATGGTTTTTGCCACACCGCGATATTTATTTTGCGACAAACTCTTGTGAATATTTCTCTAAGTAATTATATTAGTAGTAGGCAAGATCAAGTTTTGGTCTTGAATAGCACTCGATTTTGCCTTTGGTATTTCACCATTCCTAAAGAACTACCAAAGTTATGTATAACCAACAATAAGGGAATAATTATGAAAAACAAAATGATGTTATTGCTTGCGCTTATTGCTGCATCTTCGGGTGTTGTGGTAGCGAGCGATGCGGCTGCAAAAAAGGCTACATTGACTAAGGGATCTGATATTCCAGCTGACTACTTTAACGACTTTACAGATAATTTTGATGCTCACGATGATGTAAAGCAGGATTTGAGTTATTCTTTCGACAACGACTTTGATGCTGAAAGTTCTTCTTACAAGGCAAACGGCAAAGGAGATCGCGAGGCTCGCAATCTTGAGCTTGGTAAAAAATATGCCGAAGCTGATAAGCGCGGCTACGTAAAAGGTACTCAAGTTAGAACGGCTGCTTCAAAGTTTGAGCGTCAGCAAGAAATGTCTGAATTGCCAAAACGTAGCATGTGGAGCCGGGCAAATGACTTCGTTTCGGATCGTTATAGCCTAGAAAACAAAAAACGTTTTGCACGTAAAGTTACTGGCGATGTTATGAACGCTGGTGCTCTTGGTTTGTTGACTGCAGACATTTATAAACGTCGTAACAACGGCTTGGAATATTTGTTGAACAACACAGCTCTTGGCCAGTCAGCTATCGGTAATAAGTACTTGCGCAAAAAATGGGCGCATGTGCTTGCATCTATCTTGCAAACAATCGCTATTAACGAGGCTGCGGGTCTTGTATCTGGTGACGGTGGCTTGGCAAGCAACGGTGTGCGTTATGGCTGGAATAAATTCAAAAACCGTAAGCTTACTCCAATTGACGCTGATCTTGATGCAAATCTTGATGCTGATGATGCAGCGGAAGGTTTTGCGCTCGAGGCTGCGGATGGTTTGAGAGAGCCAAATGCTAAAGAAATCGAAACTTCAGAAAAGCGTAAAAGCGTAAAATAGATTAATCGGGTGATATTGTTTAATTTTACTGGTTACTATTTACTACAAGAAAAGGCCTCAGGGAAACCTGGGGTCTTTCCCTTTTTATCCCGCCGGAAAAAGCTTTAGTAATTGGTACACATTCTTGAATCGTTGGAGATCACTGCCGGCAGGGCACTGCTGTTCCTCTGAGACAAAAATGGTTTTAAGGCCGAAGGTATTGGCCTCTTTGATGCGTGATTCTACATAGCTGACTGGTTTAATGTGTCCGGTCAGGCTGATTTCTCCCAGGGCTACCGATTTTTCCGGGAGCGGGTGCTGGAAAAAAGAAGAAAGGAGTGCCAGGGCGATCGCGAGGTCGCTCGCGCTTTCTTTGATGGAGCAGCCACCACTGACTTTAAAAAAGATATCGACGCCGCTGAGGCCGACTTGCAGGTATTTTTCCAAAATGGCGGCAATCAGTGCTACCCGCTTGGGGTCGACCCCGGTTACAATGCGCTGGGGCATGCTAAATTTTGTGGGTACGCACAAAGCCTGGAGTTCCAAGAGCAAGGGGCGGGTGCCTTCAATGCTGCAGGTGAGAGCTGAGCCGGGTGCGTGCGTTGCCTGGCTGAGGAGGTGAGCATTGATATTCTGTACTGGCTGCAGGCCGCTTGGGGCCATTTCAAAAAAGCCAAGCTCATCAATAGTGCCGAAACGGTTCTTAACGGCGCGTAACATGCGCACTTGCCAGCGGTCTTCCCCTTGGAGGTAGAATACGCCGTCAACAATGTGCTCAAGCAATTTTGGGCCGGCCATTTGGCCTTCTTTCGTGATGTGTCCGGTTACAATGACGGTAATAGTATGTTTTTTTGCCAGAGTCATGAGCAGAAAGCCGGCGTATTTGAGGTGGCTTATGGAGCCGGGAACTGTCTGGCGTTCGTCGTCTTGTACAATACAATTTTGAATGGAATCGATAATGAGGATGGCTGGTTTTTCCGCTTCGCCGGTGGCGATGATTGTTGCCAGGTCGGCGCAGTCTGAAAAACGCAGGCGCGGTGACGAAGTAATACCGAGGCGGATGCCCCGTTGTTTGAGTTGGCTGCCGGATTCTTCAGAGGAAAAATAAAGTACGTCGTGCGATTGGGCAAGGGCTGCCGCTACTTGGAGGAGGAGCGTTGATTTGCCGATGCCGGGGTCGCCGGTTACGATCAGAAAGGCGCCAGGCATAAGGCCGCCGTCCCCCATGACGCGGTCCCATTCTTTGATGCCGCTTTGATAGCGCTCAATACGATTGTGCCCGCTTAATTCATCGAGCGGCACTACTGGGGTGGTTGCGGCCGTCGCGCCAGTTGCCTGACTTGTGGATGGGGAGTACGGTTCAAAAGAGTTCCAGGTTTTGCATTCCGGGCAACACCCGGCCCATTTTACGGCGATGTGCCCGCAGGTGGTACATTTGTGTTGTGCGTTGTTTTTTGCCATGGAACCCCCGTTTTTATGTTTTTATGTGGATTGCTTCGTCTGCTTTGCCTTCTCGCAATGACGCGTCTTTTGGGCGCGTCTATAGGAATGTTAAGTGAGCGTAACCTGTTACCACTAGCTTCTTCTCTGCTTTATATGACAACGAGGTATAGTCGTCATTGCGAGGAACGTAGTGACGAAGCAGTCCATTCTATTCAGGCTTAGCTATGCTTTTGCAGTCCCTGCGCCTTTTTGGCATAGAAATCAACCGGGCGGTTAATAGAAAAACAGGTGCGACAGCGCGCTTCATAGGAGTCTTCTGCACCAACTTGGATGAGTGGATCATGCCAATCAGCCGGTTTGCCGTTGACCAGACGTTGGGTCCAGCGGGCGTCTTTGCCACATTGCATGCAGATGGCAGAAAGCTTATGCACGCTGTCAGCAAGAGTCATGAGGTGTGGCATAATGCCAAAAGGTTGGCCGCGAAAATCGGTGTCCAGGCCGGCGGCAATGACGCGTACACCACGGTCCACGAGCTCTTCGATGACACTGAGGATATCCAGAGGGAAAAATTGTACTTCGTCGATGGCCACTACTTCAATGTCCAGAGGAATAGCGGTGCGCAGGCTTTCTACGTCATCAGCGGCAGCGGCTTCTAAAACGCGACCGGCATGCGAGTTGATGCAGGTGGTATGAACCCGATTGTCGATGCGGTGCTTGATGGTGATGACTGCTTGCTTTGCATATTCAGCGCGGCGGACCAGGCGCATGAGTTCTTCGGTTTTGCCGGAAAACATGCAGCCGGCTACCACCTCAAGGGAGCCTTTTCTTGATTTCATAAAAATATCCTTTGTTCTGGT
>JAUPVI010000059.1 GCA_030917105.1 Candidatus Babelota bacterium | reverse complement strand
TTGGTGGACCAGCAGTAAAAGGCTTTGCAGTTACGTTAATGGCTGGTATAATAGCCACCTTAATCGCAGGCATTTTCTTCTTGCGTTCGATTATTATGTGGGTTGCCGACCTTCGTGGTGGTAAAACTATTAACTTCTAAATAACTTTTTGGCGGCGTAGCTCAGTCGGTTAGAGCGGCGGAATCATAATCCGTAGGTCCGGGGTTCGAATCCCTGCGCCGCTACCAAAATTAAAAAAGGCCCTCGCAAAGAGGGCCTTTTTTATTGCCTTCCACTTTCCTGGTTTACTACTCTTTGCAGCGTTAATAACCAATACGGAGGAGTGAGGCAATGTTTAAGCATGTGTTGTTGGGATTTTTGTTGATAGGGTCGGGATTGGCAGCGGCAGATACGGCGGCGATAGCTGGAGAGCTGGAAGAGTGTAGAGAATTATGGGTTGAGTTGAGTATCGCACAAAAGGCATCTGGTTTATTTAATTTCGAAAGACCTTTGTTTCTTCGATTTAGCTACGACTTTGATGATGCTCATAGTTTTATCGCTCTCCCTGGGAAAAATCTCCTTGAGAATGTTGAGAAACGTCAAGAAATCATAGCTGCGTTTCAAATGAAGTATGCATCGTTTTATAAAGATACTTTTTCAGAGCAATTTTTGACTTCTCGGCAGAAGAATTCTACGAAGGCTAAAGACTTTACTGCGCTTTTCTCCAACATTTTTTCCTTTAGTCGTAAAATTCAAAGTGTTCTAGGAAAGCTAAAAGCATGCTGCACGACAAGTGATGAAGAGAAGAAATAAAGCTCGTGTAAGCGGCTTCTTAAATTGTCCTATAGTGCGCATCTTTTGCAACGATAACAATCAGTGACAATAATTTATTTAAAGGGAATGGTTATGCTGAAGGAAGCTTTGCTGATATCTTTGTTGTTGGGATCTGGGTTTGCAGTAGTGAAGGGCCCATTTTTCAAGGGAAAATTTGCTTCGAAGAATCATAATTTTCCGAGCCGATGTTTTCACGAAGTGAGGCGCCTCCTTATTTATTTTTATCGATCACACGTAGATTATGCCCCGCAAGTAAAGACAAATGCTGATATCTTAGAGCACTTTCATGTTGCCCATGATTTTTTTTCGAGAAAAGAGCTGCCTTCTCCTTTACTAAAAGAGCAGGTTCTTACTGAAATAGCTAAAATTTTGCAGTATCAAGAAGAGGCAGATCCTCTTGTTAACGCTCTTGCAAAAGGGTGTTATGAGATATCAGAGTCTGCCCTAAGTGCTTTGATGAAAATACGTGATTGGCTCGCAGCAGAAGAGAAGAAGCAAACACTTGCTTAAGTAATTTCTTAAATCGTGCTACAGTGCGCTTCTCTCGATTTTATCATGGAGGATCGCATGTTGCTCAGTCTACTTCTCATTACATTTTGCTACATTGTTGGTGCGCTGCCAACCAGCTACTTGCTGGTGCGGTTTATGCTGGGAAAAGATATCCGCATGATGGGTTCTGGCAATAGTGGCGCCACAAATACCGGACGGTTTTTAGGAAGTGGTGGATTTGCATTTGTTTTGATTATAGATGCGATAAAAGCCTTTCTTGCCCTATTTTTGACCGCGTTATTCTGTGGTCATGAACCAACGACCATGTTGTGCGCAACCGCTGCTGTGTACTTTGGCAATGCGTATTCTCCTTTCATCGGCTTTGCAGGAGGAAAGGGAGTGGCGACAACGGTTGGTATCATGCTCTATTTGTTTCCTTTTTGGTTGTTCTTGGCTAGTGCAATAGCGTTTGTTGCTATTGCAACTCGCATGCAACGAATTGACATTGCTTCATTGGGTGCCTCGGCTCTGGCTCCGGCTTTATTATTTATCACAGGGCATGGTGCCCACACGGTTTTGGTGGCCTTGGCAATTGCCGTGTGGATTTGGATGCGGCATCGTGACAATATTCTTTCACTGATGCGAAGGCGGGCATAATATGATATTTGCTGTGGTTGCGCAGGCTTTTTCTCGCATTGAACAAGAATCTTCTCGAAACGCTATCACCGAAATACTTGCCGCGTTGTTTACGCAAGTGCCGGCGGAAGAGGCTTCTTTTTTAGCCCATTTTTGCTTGGGTGAGCTGTATCCGTCTTATTACAACAAAAATATGAATATTGCGGAGAAAACTGCCATTCGTGCGGTAGCGCTGTCGCTCCAAGAGTCGGTAGTGGTTGTTGCTGACAACGTAAAAATACTCGGTGATATTGGGAGTTATGTTTTGCAGGCGCGGCAAACGCTTGCAGAAACAACGGATCATCTTTCTATTAACGAGGTGAAAATGGCATTGTATGCCATTCTTGATGCTTCTGGAGCGGGCTCTCAAGAGCTGAAAGAACAGTTGCTTGCTGAGCTGCTGAACCGCCTTTCTCCTGCAGAGGCTTGCTTTGTCGTGCGTAGCGTTGTAGGCGCATTGCGGCTGGGTTTTTCTGAAATGACGATGATTGATGCCTACTCCTGGATGATGGGGGGAGATAAGAAATTGAAGCCGGTACTGGAGCATTGCTTTAATGTTTCGGCAGATATTGGTCACGTGCTGTATCTGCTGAAAACTATCGGCGTGGATCAAATGCGTGCCGCAATGATGGTTCCTGGCATTCCAGTCCGCCCGGCAGCAGCCGATCGACTTGCAGATTCGCAGGCTATCTTTGATAAGTTGGGGTGCTGTGTAGCTCAGCCCAAATTGGACGGCTTTCGCTTACAAATTCATCGTTGGATTGATGAGCATGGCACGCAGCAAACCCGTTTTTTCTCTCGTAATTTGCACGATATGTCTGCGATGTTTCCCGATTTGGTGTCAGCATTGCAGCTGCTTGATGTAACATCACTCATCATGGAGGGAGAGGCGATTGTGCATGACGCGGTAACGGGGAGTTTTATGCCGTTTCAGGATACGGTAAAGCGTAAGCGTAAACATGGTGTTGAAGAGGCGGCAGCAGAGTTGCCGCTAACGCTCTATGTTTTTGATCTGTTGCTGATTAACGGTGAAAGTATGCTGAATCATACACATGCTCAGCGTCGCGAGCGATTATGCGCATTGTTGCCACGCGATGGTCAAGTACGTGTAATTGAAGAAGAAGTTATCACGAGCGCTGACCAGTTAGCGCTCTATTTTGAGCATGCGATGAGTATTGGTCTTGAAGGCATTGTGGTAAAAAATAACCAGGCTTGCTATCAGCCGGGTAAACGAAATAGCAATTGGATTAAGCTGAAACGCCAAGAGCGGGGCGAGCTTGCCGACACGATTGATTGCGTTATTTTGGGTTATTATGCTGGCGCCGGCAAGCGGGCCTTGTTTGGCATCGGGGCATTTTTGGTAGGGGTGTATAACCCCTTAACCGACGCCTTTGAAACAATAGCAAAAATTGGGACTGGTCTTTCTGATGAACAATGGAAAGAGCTTCGTGGCCGGTGTGATCAGGCGGTGGTCCATGGCCAACCACATAACGTGGTGTGTGCTCCGGGACTTGCGCCTGATGTGTGGGTAGCGCCGCGTATTGTATGCAGTGTGCGGGCAGATGATATTACCCGCTCCCCGATTCATGCGGCCGGAAAAACAGCGCATGCGCCTGGTTATGCATTGCGATTTCCACGAATTATGGGCTATCGGCCCGATAAAGATGCCGTGCAAGCAACCCAAGTTTCGGAGATAGAGGCGCTAGCAAAGATTCAGGACTTGAAGCATAAAAAGAGTTGATCCTAAAATCGCGGTGTAATTTTTCCCGCTTTTACTGCTTCATAGCGCTCTTGGGCCTTGTCCCAATCAATATTTTTCATAAAAGCAGCGATGTAGTCGCCTCGTCCAGAAGCTAAGTGGTCGACCATGTAGGCATGCTCCCACACGTCGAGCACAAGGACTGGTGAAAAACCAGCGACGTTACCGTTGCCATGTTCAGCGATAAAGTGGTTAGTGAGTGCGCCGGTAGTAGTGTCTGCGTATAAGATAGCCCAACCGATAGCGCGGGATTTTGCTGCAGCTTCAAAGTCTTTTTTCCAGGTGTTGTACGAACCGAAGGAGCGGGTCATGGCAGTTAACAAGTCACCGGTTTCTAAATCGTTTTGATTGTTTTTTAGATTGCCAAAGTAGTATTCATGAAGCACCATGCCGTTATACTCAAAGCCATAGCGGCGACGTCGATCAGCGTATACTAAGCCGCCTACTTCGCCGGCATCGCGCAGTTTGACTAGTTCTTCATTTAAGGTATTTACTTGTTTTACGTAGCCTTTATACAAGTTCCAGTGGTCATCAATCTGCTCAGCTGAGATATCGAAAAGGTTTTCTGGCTTTAGTTCTTCACGTACGTCGTATGCAGGTAATTTAGATGTTGTGGATCCCATGGGATTTCTTTCATAACCGGTTAAGTAGAGACAGTCGTAGTGTATCAGGTTTGTCTTGGTTCACAATATGTCTGGGTTCATAACAGGTAGATTGGCCTTTAATTTCGTTCAAAATTGGTCTAAACGTTGGGGGTCAGTGTATAGCCAAGAGGTGGCTCGTCGGAAAGAAACCAAAAAGGGTTCTTTGGCTTCTTTGAGCGTGTAGCGTAAGGATGCGTATTTTGAGCGCGGGTAAGGGAGTCTATGCTGGTTGCGGAAATTGGCTTACCTCGCACGATAAAGCGAGTTGTGCCATCAGGATATGATCTGATCGTTATATTTTCTTTTGGCTCAAGGCGAATTGGTTGATCTTTAAGGACTTGGTAAGAGGTATTATAATAGTGAAACGTCCAGTCATTCTGCAATTGACGCACCTCGTTAATGGTGAGTATTTCACGTACATTGTGCTCTGCCAGAGGGTGATTTGCATCTCCTGGTAAAAGAGGTTTCTTTGCATAACGCTTGTTTAAAAGGTTTGTTATTTCAGGCAAAATCGCGTTAGCTTGGTCTATTGAAGAGATGTTGCGATAGGCAAGCTCACTGATAAGACGGTCTTGGAGAAATCCAAAGAGGCGCTCAACGCGACCTTTTGCTTGCGGTGAATGGGCATGAATTACTTCTATATCAAGCTTTTTACAGGCAACTTCTAATTGAGAGAGAGCCCCGTTTTCACGCGCGTTTTTGTCGGTTACTCGATAGATACTGTGCTGATCGGTATACAGTGCGAGTGGAAGCCCGTACCTGAGAAAGTAGATCTTTAAAGCTTCCATAACGGCAAAAGTGCTCTCTGCTTGGGCAAACCAGAGCGAGACTATCGTGCTGGTAGCATCGTCAATCAGAGCGATAAGGGTACAGCGCGGCCCTCGCGCTCCAAACTAGTAATGAGTTGAGCCATCAAGTTGGATAAGCTGCCCAAAATACGGCTTGCGAGCTCGCTTACTTCGATAAGGACTGCGGCTTCGCCGCTTTTTTAATGGGAAGCCCTATCTTTCTCATTCTCTTGCGTAGCGACTCCGCACTGACAAGCAAATTATACGGCTCTTGGGCTAATTTTTCTTGCGCATGGGTCGGGCCAAAATCTGCAAGTTCATTTCTCAGGGTTTCCTCGATTCGCGTCCAGGTCGTTTCAGGTATCTTTCTGCGGCTTTCTCGCCCTCGATTACCATGAATAAGCGCAGGAAGGCCCACTCCTTGGTACTTCTTTATCTTTCTATAGACCGTGCGCTTGCTGATTTTTAACTTTATTGTCCCTAACTCAGGTGATATTTTGCCGCAAATTACTTGCTCTAGAATTGTGGCCATTGTAACCTCTCGCTCGCTATATAGCATGTCACTCCTTGTCTGTGTTTGTTTGAAAGCAACAGTGTAAGGAGTGACATTTTCATTTTGGTAGAGTTGTGACAATATCACGTTGGTAAGACATAAAAGTAATTTTTATTGGAGAAAGGTAACGATTTCTGCTATCTTAGATTGCAAAGCAAATAAAATATAAAAAAAGAAATATTAATGAAGCTAATATATTTAATAATAGGTTTAGCAATTGCTCTTTCGCACAGCCCAATTCTAGCCGAGCGCAGCGTGCCAGCAATAATGATTGGCGTTGCCGGCCTAGGTGGGTTTGGGTATAAGGGGCTGAGTACCTATGAAAAAATTCGCTTATTAGACCGGGGAATAAAAATACTTGAAATGCTAGTTAATGGCCAGGTGAATGGAGAGTCAGCCGAAGAGCTTATAGCTCTAAAATCGAATCTGCAGAGTGCAAAAAAACGTCTTATGCTATATGTAGTTGGTGGTCTTGTTAGCGCGCTTATTTTGGCAAAAGGAGCTGTAAAGGGACAGCGAGAAAGTGCCATTAGTTCTCAGGTGGAGGGGCATGATAGCGATCTAGTGCCGTCATTGCAAAATCTAGAAAAGCCTGAACTTGTATCACCA
>JAUPVI010000058.1:1891-6384 GCA_030917105.1 Candidatus Babelota bacterium | reverse complement strand
TGCCGTTAATGGTACAATTGCTGATGCCGATAATGTTGCTGGATTAATATTTATTTCGCTAATAATGTTTTGTGATGGGGTTGAGCCAGAACCAATGACGAAGTGGCCATTGTTGAATGTTGCCCAATAGGGATAGTAGGTTGTTTGATTATCTGTTGGGAGCAAGGCTGAGGCGTCTTCAGTTATTGCAAGGTAATTATATGTTTTTCCATCAGCAGCACCGGTTGCCATAGTTGTGGTGGTATTTCCTTCTGCGCCAAACACGGCAAGGTAGCGGGAAAATTTTACGGTGGGGTTATCGCACAAGCCAAGGGCAATGTTTTGAGCGGCCTTTGCTTTGAACGTGATAGTGCTGTTGTTTTCGGCGCTGAGCTTAAGCGGCCAGTTAAATTGATTATAGGCGCCAAACGTAGAATATTGGGAACCAAAGGCGCGTTTAAACGCAGGTGCAGTGTGGATGTTTACAAATGAAAGCTCGTTGTTTCCTGAAGAGAGTGAGAAATATTTAATAGGGTCTGACAGATTAGATACTTGCCAATCGAAGAGTAGTTGTTGGCCGGGATTCCCGCCGCGTCCAATTGCAAGATACCCGTTATCAAAACTGATCCAATATCGCTGGAATCCTCCTTCTTTATTCGTAATTATCAGCGAATCAGGGTCGCCGCAAGAGAGAATGATGCTGCTTTCTGCGTCGCGGATAATATTTACGGTATTTTCCTTAGCGCCAAGTACAATATCAAAGTCTTTGTTTCGTTTTTGCTTTTTTTCATCTATTTCATGATGGAAGCCAATATAAATATCACGATCGCCACTCACGTCGAATAATACGCAACCGCTATTAGGTGCTGAGAGTTTCCATGCTTCAAGCCATCGAAACAGGCCTTGCATGCGTGCGGTGGAACACGAGACTGGGTTTTTTTCGTCAACGATGGTTGCAGATTCTGTAGAGGAAAGGAAATCAAGGGAGCCCATATTTTTGATGTCAGTTTCAGTAAATGGGTATTTTTGGCGCATGGTAGCAAGTCGTTGTGCATTATCATCTTGTATCTTTTTTAATGCGGCTTCGCGGGCTTCTTGTTGTTTTTTGACTTTTTCTTGTTCGATTGCCGCAGCTTTGCTTTTGCCATCCAAACTTGCGAGGTCATTAGCGAAACTTGCACGATTTTGCTGAATTCGTTCTTGTAGGCTTGGTCCTGCTGCGGTGATGCCAGCCATGAAATTTTTACGATCTTGTTGGACTTTAGCAAAAATGTCATCACTTGAGCCATGTGATAATGGGTTAAAAATATCAGCGATCATGTTGCCAATGCTTGAAAATGTTTTATCTGGATTGCTCATATCAAGCGTAAGCTTGAGGTTTTTCTTTACCGTGAAAATGTAGACGAGGAGATAGAGATCGAGTGATCCTTGGATTACGTTTTTGACAGAGGCCTTAAATGCTGCGCCATCAATTCTAAATATTTCAAAAGCTGCCGAAATAACCTCTCTCATCGCAATCGTTATTCCCTTGGTAACTTCTTCTATTCCTTTAAAGGTTGCCCAGGTTGTAATCAATATGCCTTGGGCGGCGTAGTATGCCATGCAGGCACCGCTAATTTCTAGGCTGGCGGCTAATACTTCGCCCAATTCTTTCATCGTTAATGGGTTTGCGGCGATGAGCGCTGCCTCTAAGTTAAGGTAGGCGATTTCAAGTGCCGCCTTGCTTGCGACGTATGATACTGCGTACGTCGCAGTAAGCAGTCCCGCCAGCGGAGTAATAGAAGCTTTTGCAATTTCCAGGGCTCCAATAGCAATGCCGCGCGCTGTCTCAAGGGCTGCAACTGCAGCGCTCCAATAAGCAAGTTCGGCAACTTTCCAGAACTCATACCATTTCATGCCACGAGCGATACTTTTTAATTTTTTGATGGCACGGCTTACTTGTCCATTTAACGAGTTGACCTTGGTTATAGCACCAGCAATTGCTTTCCTTCCTGCGAGCATTTTTCGACGAGCTTCTAATATTTTCCCGACTTGGTTGCCGACCTCTCTATCTGCAGCCTCAACTGCTTTTACAGCTTCATTTATATCTTTTTGTGGGGCGTTTAATTTTGAGAAATAGGTTGCTTGTGCCTTATGTAGCTTGGCAGTTGCAGTGTTCATTACTTTTTTAAGATATTCAAGTTTCTTTCGCGCTTTTTGTACCGATTGCGCGGCTTTTTTTGATACTGCTACGACTGCGTCGCCCACTTTAGTAATAGCTTCTTTCGCTGATTTTTCTATTTCTGCAATAAGTCTTGTTTCTACCGCTCCTTCCATGAAAAAGTCAAAATCTGAAAAGGTGAATTGAGCAAGGAGGGTAGTCGAAAACATACCAAAGAGGTTGGTG
The DNA here is from genome assembly GCA_030917105.1 of Candidatus Babelota bacterium. Classification (GTDB taxonomy): domain Bacteria; phylum Babelota; class Babeliae; order Babelales; family JAUPTZ01; genus JAUPTZ01. The sequence continues at coordinate 4,019 of JAUPVI010000058.1, read as the reverse complement.
TATGCCATGAATTTTATTTTGTCAGAAGCAATAATAATTTCAGTCTCACTCATCGCGCCAAAAAGATCAATTAATCCGCTCAGGGCAACGCGTTGTATTTTCTTGTCCAGGCGGATTTCTACCAACACCCCGTCGTCAGGAGTGCCATATTTACCGTCAGGGCCAGTGCCGGTCACTTTTAATATGTTTGCAAGATTGATTTCCTTTATGTATGCCTGGAGGAGAAGTCCGTCAGTATTAACCGCGAATGTTGCACGCATGTATGCTCCCCATCCAAGATCGAAGCGTGCAGTCATGCCAAAGCCATTCTTTGAAATATCAACACCAGCTTCTTTCATTCCTGTTAAGTTATAGGCAAAAAGATCATTTGCTTTGCTTACGCTGGTTGTTTTATCTGCTTCTTTTTTTTCTTCTGAAGCAATAATGGTGGCCTTATTTTTTTTCGCGGCAACAATAGCAGCGGCGCTTGCTTCAGGCGTTATAAGCGCCGTGCTTGTGTCTGGGGCGGGAACTATTAATGGAGTAGCCGCAACAATGGCATTATTATGATCAACAATATCCAACCCGGCGGCATTATCGGTACTTGCATTTGCAAGAAGTGACACCGACTTTTCCTCAGGCTTTGTGCCATCAGCAACTACCATGTCTGCTGTTTCTCCAGCTGGCGGCACACTGTCGTCTTGGTCTGGATCAAGAGCATCTACGTCAGTCGCTGGAATAGGATCTTTTTTGGGGGGCGGCGGTGTATCCGCTGCGGCATTCGCGGTTATTATAGTAATTGGGGTTGGGTCTGTGGGGGGAAGCGGTTCGGCCTTAATAGATTCTGCTGGTAGCGTAACTGTTGTTGTTGATGATACGTTTATTTTCGCAATGAGCGGATTGCTAATTAGTGAGGCGAGAAGGCATGCAAAATAGCGTGTGATTATATACATGTGGCTATCCTTGTGCTCGAACGTAAAACTCTATGTCGGTCATTCCGAATTGGGGAATGATATCGCTTGGTATATGGCAAAGATCTGCGATATCATGAAGTGTTAGGGCATCATATTTTCCTGCAAACGAACATCCTAGCGTATTGATATCGCCAAAAATGGTTGCCTCTGCTTTATTTCCAATTTTTACGCTGCCCATAACACGAAAGCCGACTCGCCAGCCTTTATGATACGTTTCTCCGACAATGTGCGCATTAAGGAACCCAAGTAGTTTCATCATCATTTTAAAACGTACATGCAAGAGGCCAATATCAATTTCAATTTCTGCTGATGAACCAAAAAGTTCTACGAGCGCAGAGATGTATATTTTTTGGTGCGAGAGAGAAAGCTCGGCCCAGAATATAGCGCCGTCATCGCTAGTATTAAATTTTTTGTCTTCGCCTTTCCCCGTAATTTTTAAGGGTCCGAGCTTAAATCCAGACATTTTTGCGTACATTTTGAAGCCACTGGTCCAGTCCAAGTTAAACGCAGCTTCAAGTTTTGTTTTTATGATGTATGGAATGTTTAAAATAAGTTTTGCAGATGCACTAATGCCGGGGTCGAAATAAATCATGCCAATTTGGCCACCATTCGGTGCAAATTTGAATTTGACGTCACGCAAGCAGATGTCAATTGCATTAATGAATTCTAGCCCTGGAATTTTAAGGCCGACCATGTTCATTAGGTCAGGCAAACAGAAAAGCGGCCACTTGCTAATTTCGGCAAGAAGTAGTAGATCTTTTGGTCCTACTTTGACGGCGGCTCTTGCGAGAAAACTTCCGATTTGGATTGCTCCAGTTACGCCGAAGCCCACTGGTGGAATTATGGTATAGGGAAGTGCGAGTTCTACTGCCATGTCACTAAGGATAAGCCCTGGTATTCCAAAAGGCTTTTTCCATACTCCTTGGAGGCTGCCTGAAACTATAAACATGGATGTATCAAATTCAACCCGTGCAGTGAAAATAAGTGGAGGCTCGTTTTTATTTGTTATGAAGGCAAGTGAGAGCATAAGCGCAATGCCCGGAGTGCCGTTTATTTCGAACATGATGTTGTGTAGGCTTACACGGCTTGAAATTCTTACGTCAAGTGGTATGGCGACTTGTATTTTGCAGTGCTGAGGGTTTGGATGTAGCGTTATGCCACCGATGAGTTTCTTT
>JAUPVI010000058.1:0-1881 GCA_030917105.1 Candidatus Babelota bacterium | reverse complement strand
TGAGGAACTTGCGTAAATCTTTAAATATCCCTTGCGATGTATCTACCGACCCAAAAATATTTAAGCCTGGCTGCATGATCATGCCAGATTCTGCATCTAAATATTGTGCCTTAGTGTAGCCAAAAGTAATGGTTTCAAATTCGAGGGAGTCTAAGACACTCCCTTTCAGCGATGGGATTGAGTGCGATATTTTCCACGGTTTTGTGGTCGATGCCAGAATGCTTTTGGCGCTTCCCATTAAGATTTTTGCTTTTGTGGCAATTCCGAAGAGCGTTGTTGTGCCGCCGATGAACATTTTTGCTGCCGAGTCGCCGCCTATTTCTGCTTGCTCCAGCAAGAAGTCTTTTATCCCGGGAATTTCGCCAAGACCGGGGATGTATGAGAGGGGTTTGATTGGTTTTCCGCCGTTAATCTGCCCGGAAAAACTAACTATTCTGCCGGATTTAGTTGGAATTGCTCCTCCCATCGGATTGCCGCCGCTTGGCTTTAAGAAACGTAAAATGGGCATAATATCTAGGCCAAACATTTTAAAGTGACAGCTGAGCCAAATGTTAAGTAAATTATGGTCTGTTTCGTCTTGATTTAGTTGTCCCATGCCCATCATTGGTGCAGAAGAAAGGTTTATGTTTGGGTTTTCAAATTTTACTGGTCCCCATCCAAAGCTGTTATTAAGAGATCCGGTTAATTCGAATTCACCCATGCCTTTTCTTCCGTGCACCGGAGTATTAATAGTTCCGACTACCGGAAGATCGCAGGTGAGCGTGCCGCCGATGCCGATTTCAGGCGGCATTCCTTGCGAAAGATTCATCTGTATGTTTGGGTTATTTAGTGCGACATTAGTGTCCAATTGAATAGGCGATGTTCCTTGGCTGTCAAGACTGATGCTTGGGCCGCTGATTGTTATGGTAACATCGGAATCACTTAAATGTGCTTTACCAAAAAGTTTTATACGAGAGAGTACTGCACTGGCTGTAATAGTGCTGGATGGCATGCCGCCAGATTCCATGAGCTGTTGTTGAAGCGCAAGTGGATTGAGGAAGGAAATAGTGACGTTGGAGAGCGTGATTGTTTCTGCATCTTTGTTCCCTTTTGCTTGAGGTACAAGGGTGGTAAGTGGAACTTCATTCTTGATGGTGCCTGTTGCACCGCTATTACCGGTGACTTCTGTACCAAAGGTAAGAAGGGTGCCTTTTTTGTTATTTGGAGTAAAGACAGAAGAATTGGCGGTGAGCGTAGGTCCGTTGTTAGTGAGCTCAAGTTTAAACTCTGAAACAGAAACTGAAGTGTTTGGTAAAATGTCGAAAGTAAATGGCTTTGGATAGCTTAGCCTGAGGTGAAGTTCCGTTGTTTTGGCATCAAATTTGATGATGGAGATACTGCCTTCTTGGTTATTGAGAGTACAAGTACCGTCCATTGCAAGGCGGCCGTCTTTATCTACGTGGCCAGCCACTTTGGTGAAGGAAATGAGCCCAACGTTGAAACTTTTTTTGTCTGCCTTATCAATTGCATCTTTGCGTGTTTGCCCAGCAGGGGAAACAGTCCTGTCAGCAATGGCTTCTGGGGAGGGGCTAAAAGAAAATCCGCCAATTATGGGGAGATTAACATCGGCACCATCAATAGCAGTAAAAGTACCGGGGCCAGGATTATCATCATTTTCCTCTTCCTCGCTACTGTAAACATCATCAGTATCGTCAGAGATTAAATCCTCTTTTTCGCTGCTGCTGTCAGTGTCTGATGGAGTTTCGCTGAGAAGATCTTTTAAGCTTTCAGAATCTTCACCGGTGTCATGAGTGTCGCCCAGTAAATCTTTTAGTTCATCATTGTTATTATCGTCTTCTGATGTTGGAGAGTCGTTATCTCCCAGAAGTGCAGTGATGTCAG
>JAUPVI010000057.1 GCA_030917105.1 Candidatus Babelota bacterium | reverse complement strand
AAGCTCAACATAGTGGTGGTTAGGTCATTGGTCATTTCATTGGCATACTGAGAGCCACGGTCCGCAAACATTGTTTCTGCTTCGTCAAATACCAAAATTACCGGCAATTTGCTTTTGCTCGCCCAGCGCAATGTGTCAGCCAAAGCGGTTTGTGCCTTAGAGGCGCTGCCCAGACGTTTGAGGGCTGGCCCACGAATAATGACATGGTTTGCAAGCGTGTCTTCATAGAGTTTGCGCGCAAAAGCCTGCGCTGCCATTGTTTTTCCAGTTCCAGCTGGCCCGTAGAACAGCATATTGCTCAATGGCATGTGTTGTTTGAGCGCTAGTGTGAGGCCATTAAACTTCCCAAGTACTTTTTCTGCCAAACTTGGCTCTAAAATAACATTCTGCAGATTTGAGGTAGGAACTTTAAAGCCGCGCCATTTTTCAAAGAGATTGAGGATTGAAGTATCGGTTCGTTCAATAATGGTGGGGCGTGCTTGATAGTAATGGCGTGCCGCAAAATAGGTCAAAATAGTGAGCATAACGCCACCGGTTCCCAAAAGTAGAGCTTGACGCTGACGCTTAGTGCCTTCTTCTAAGTCGGCCTTGTGTTGACGCTCAAGGCGAGGGGCATCCGCGATAGTTTTAGCAATTTCTCGACGAGTTACCATTTTTTCTTGTGCTCCCATGAACATGGTATCCATATATCCGCCCGCACCTTTTTCTACAAGCCGCAGATACATATCACCTACTTTTTCTGCGGCCGCAGGACTGAGAACACTTTGTTGGTGATTAATGTCAGTAGCCATGTTATGGGAAAAACGGCTGAACATCTCTTTTAGGCGTGTTTCGGCGTCTGCAGCGCATAGAGGCAGCGTGCTTGTTGTCAGAAGTACGAAGATCTGTGTTGTGTATTTTTGTTTTATGTTCATATGTTAGTCCTTAGTTCGTCTTCTTATCGTTAAAAAATGCAAATAATTTATAAAGTTTTTTTGTCGCAAGTCCGGCAAAAAAGAGGCTGTTGACAACCCAGCGGGCTTTGAGTCGCTTTGTGTATACCACTTGTACATCGCTGAGGTGGCTACTCATTTCTTTGGTTTTATTGATTTTGCCAAGTCCGATACTGAGCAATGACCGCCTTTTTGATCCTGCTTTTTCAACAAAAGCTCGCATTTGAGCTTCAGTGCCATCTTGTGCTATCGCCAAGAATTCTTTTTTATTTTTTACTATAGCGGCGATGATGTCTTTAATTGCTTGTCCGTCAACATATCGTAAGGTAAGGAAGGCTATAAGGAATCGTCGTAAAAAATGCATTGATTGGCTGGCGATGAAGTCGGTGGTGTTTTCGGCTCCCGTCTTTGTTTTTGGCTGTCCAACGAAAACTTCCGAAAGAGCCTCAAGGCAGGAAAATCTGCCGGTGGTTAATAATTCAACCACGGTATAGGCGGAAATTGGGATATAGGTGGCGTATTCGCTAGAAAGGCTTTCTGCTTTTAGCTCAACGATACTTGCCAAGGGATGGCTGGCTTTTTCTCGTATTTTATCTGAAACATACGGCCCGGCCCAATGTTTTTCGGCTTGATATACTGCTTCTTCTAGCGCAGCGTATAAAAGAACGAAATTACGTATGTTTTTGTTGAATGGGTTCCATGGAATAAAGCGCAATTTTTTTGTGAGACTTTCTTGCCATTTTTTCTCACGCACAACGGTGCGGCTATGTGCCATTAATACTTTGGTTACAAAGTTTGTTCTTGTTGTTTTGATTCGCTGATACAGCAGTGATGTGGCAACTGTTTCCGCCCCAAGCAGGGCAATTTGCTTGCCAAACCCTTCATAAAAGCCAAATGCGAGGTCCAGGCGGTTTTTTTGAATAATTTTGCCATCGGAACGAAAGAAGTGTTCATCGGCGAAAGCACTGTTTTCAAGTCGGCGGACTACCGTTGGTGCATCAACTACGCAGTAATAAGAGCCGGCAAAGGGAGTAGATGGTTCCAGTACAATATCATCACAGTGTGGCGTGTCAGCATTGTCAGCCAAAGTGCTGACTTCATACCAACGGCGATGGGCTAGGTAGTTTTCCAGCAAGCTTAAGGGGCGTACTGTCTCATCAATTTTTATAAAAATGCTACTATGTTCTGGAAGCGCTGCTAATGCGGCGGCATCAAGGGTGCTTTTTGCTTCTTTATCAGTAAAAAGTCGATTTTTTTCAAAAGCCTCAAGTAACTGCGTTCGTAATTGCTCTTCTGCTTGCCCAGGTTTTCTGAACGGAAGGGGTTCTTCGCCGTCGTCCTGGTCATCATCTTTACTGGGTATTTTGACCTTTTTTGTGCTGAAATTTATCAAGCTGTCCTGTCTTTGCGGTGCAAAGGTATACCATCCAGACTTATTGCTATTGGCAGGAATTTGCGCGGGTTCTGCCGGGAGAATAAAAGAGGCTTTTTTGTCGATTACGGTAGGTGTAAGTGTTTTAGGTTCTGAAGTAGCGTTTGTTTGAAAAGGGCCAGCTTTCTTTGATTCTTGTTGTGATGTTTCCATCCGTTTAAGCGGTATTGTCCAACAATGTGGGGTAAAAAAGCCGCTATTTCGCTTGCGTATCTCTGAGGCGAAGAGGCTGTTTATTGCTACTCGCTGTGCTTCGCGAGCTTGTCTTAGTATCTCGGGGAGATGTTTTTCAAGAGTGTCGGCTTGTTTCTCAGTAGCCTCGATTGCTTGTTCAATCTGCAAAAGTGTCGCTTCATCAATGGAAGCCACATCTGTTGGCAGAAGTGTGCGAGCAAGGCTGAGACAGAGTAAAAATGAATAAAAATACATGCAACAATTGGCTTTACGCTAGGAATTTAGGCCCAGATTATTGCATGAAAGGCCAAGAAGTGCAAGCTGAATTTCTGGTAGAATGGGTTTAATTACCCCGCAGCACTTGGACCACCGAGAACTGTTTGAGCTGTTGGAGCGGCAGCTGACAAGCAATCAAGCCGAGTAGAAGCGTTCCGCCGGCAACTACGAGGGCGTGGATTGGTTCAAGGGCGGCCGGGAGGTAGGCAATATAGTAGATATCCGGCAGGGTAATGGGCTTATAGGTATCGATAAACCATCCCAGAGTCCAGGCAATACCGATGCCAGTCCCAACTGCCTGCGCAACAATAGTCATTCCAATGCGGGTAAAGAGGGCGGCGATGGCTCGTCGGCTCATTCCCAGAGTTTGGAGGATGGCAATGTCTTGTTGTTTGTACTGTAAAAACATGAAGAGAAGGCAAATAATAAGCATGCTAGCTACGAGGGCTATAAGCCCTAGCGCAATACTCATGGCGTATTTTTCGAGCTGCAGTGAGGCGACCAAGTCTGGGTAGAGCTCGCGCCAGCCGCGGACGCACAGGCCAGGCAACAGGCTATGGAGGCGGCGGACTTGGGCTGCGTAATACAAATCGTTACCAATGCGGAGCCGATTCCAGTTGTTTTTGAGCCAGGCACTAATGCTTAGTGCGGGGCGTTCCCACGGTGGGGGGGCAAACGTAACAGCTATTTGGTCGGCGCCACGGCATTGCTCGTACATTTTTTTAAGAGCAGGTGTGCTGCAATAGGCAATGTTCATGTCGTAATCTTCAAGCCCGAGGTGAAAAATGCCGGCGATATGCATAGTCTTTTTCTCGAGTGCTATCTTTGATTTGCCCCCTTCTTGTGGGACGTAGACTGTTAATTCACTGCCAAGCCAAAGGTTGTTTTGGGCGGCAAATTGTTTGCCAACAACAATGGCTGATTCTGAATTTAACAGAGAGGCTAATGTTGCTTTTTGTGGAGTGGTTATTTTTTGTTCTAAGGTAGTTGTTTGCGCTTCGTTAATGGGATCGATGCCGCGGACAAAAAGAACGCGAGATTGATCGTTATGAGTGACAATTAGGTGACGCACGCTGCTGCCGCTAATGCCGTGAACGGCGCTGCCGAGATGCTCACGAATATAGCTACCGATTTGTTCTGTTTCGAGTTGATTGCCGGGTGATTCAATAACCACATCGCTGCTGATCCCCTTCATCTTGAGGCTGACATCTCGCTCAAACCCTTGTGTAATGATGAGAGCAAGCATCAACGCTCCCGAGCCAATGGCAATGCCGATGTAACACAGTAACTTGATGGTTTGAAGGGCGCGGGGTGCTCGAGTTGACGAGAGATAGGCGCTGGCAAGGAGGTGTGAGGCAACATTTTGTTTCATATAAACCTTTTAAAGCAGGTGAGAAGGCGAGTATACTTGCCGGTCGACATAGGCACAAGATATCTCTTTAAAAGGAATGGTAGTTATGAAGTTACTTAAAAATAGCGCAAAACTTGGGTATTTACTGGCCTGCCTTGCTGTAGGTGGGTGCATCGACCGTTCGTACAATATGATTGGCCGCGAGTGTCCACAGGTAATAAAGTACGAACCGCCCTATGCGCTGATTAAGCAGTATCTCCATTCAATTACGCTCTACGAAGGCTACGAAACGAGAGCGCATTTTGATGCTTTAATCATGTCTGATCAAATGTCGGCGGTGTATGCAGCATTGCGTAGTGCTCGAGTGGGGCATAGTGACAACGAGCGCATCGCGTTGATTTCGCAGCAACTGGAAGAAAACCGTGAATGTCGTTCGCTCTATCTCTTGGCTGATATTGCTGACGAATCACATATCTCTATGAGCGATAGAAACAGTGCCTGGTCGTTGTATGTTACGCTACCAAATGGCGTAAAGTTAACCCCGCTCTCTATTAAGGAAGTCGATTTAAGCCCTGAAGTTCGCAGTATTTTTAATTACCGCTATGTGCCGTTTAAGAAATCATATCTGGTGAAATTTGCGGCGGCAGATATTCAAGGTCGTCCGCACCTACAGCCAGGCGATGTTGTAACACTTACTTTTGCCGGTTCTGGCATGGCTGGCAGCGTGCAGTGGCAGGAGCATCAGTTGCAAAAAGCGGAAGCAGCCCCTGATGAGTTGCTTAAGCGCCAAGATACTGTCGAATTGAAAGCGTTGTTTTCGACATTAACGGCAGGACGTGAGCGCGACGAAGACTTTTATTGGTAGCTGGCTGCACCAAATTCTTGCACCCTCAAAGACGAGCTGATACTTTTCACTTCCCCGGCCATGAGATAGTAAGGAGAAGCATATGAAGAGAATGTTGATGGCTGGTGTATTTGCGTGTCTTGGGTCTGGCGTACTGCCGGCAGATGAAGTAGTAGTTCCGCTAAAGTGCGCGATTATTGAGGGAGTGGCAATTGCTTCTGCTATTGAGATGGAAAAAACGCCTGACAGTTTTGGTTTGTATCATGCCACTGTTTACCTTGAAAATCAGTCAATGTCTTCAATTCGTATTTCTGCTAAACAATCAGAGGCGGAGCCATGTTCTATGCTTGATCTCGCCACACGAGCCTTTATCATAGTGCGTGCAGCGATTGAGCACCCATTTAATTGCTCTTTTAGTGTGCCATTCACTTCTTGGCGCTTTACCGCTATTGGTAGGGACAGTAATGAGGGTGTGTTATGGGAAGATCTTTCGCCAGAGGTAGAGTTTTGTATCGTTGAGCCCGATCATTTTTTTTCGACTAATTTGTTCCTTACACAAGCAGAAATTAAAGATTTTGAGCGGCAAGGTATTGCAGTTTTATTTGATATTGCACTCGCATAGCAACTTTTTTCGTGCCAAAAGTAAACGCACTTACATATGCAATAAGATGCAAAAAATACCCCTAGATTCGCCCGCTAGATGCGTTTAGTCTGGCTAGGGATGTCAATTATTTGTGAGATTTTACTCAAATAGTGTAATGCGAGTTAGTTGTGTTCATTGAATTCTCGGACAGCCCCTTATGTGCCAATCCGCATTCAAACCCGATCAGTTTTGAAATCACTGGGGGTAACGCCAACTGCGTCGAAATTGCGTCAGAGCTTCTATATAGAGTTAGAGATAAAGCGCTGTAGCAAGGAATACAGCTTTATGCTCTTGGGTGCCTTTCTCTGTTGACCGTTAAATCTATTTGTTGTTGCCTACCAAAGGCTCTTGCGATACACTGCCGCGCACTCCGCAAGCCAATAATAAGATTTATTTAAGGGTTTTGTATGAAAAAACTGATTGTATTGTGCTTTGGAATAGTTTTAATTTGCAACCTAGGAGCGTCTGATAATGGATCGTTGTGTCGAATTGTGCGACTATCAGAGGACGTTGCTGAGAAAGTATTTTTCTTTAACCCCGAGCTTTCAAAATCTTATTCTTTGTTTGAATTTTCTATCGTAAATGAATCAAAAATGCGCACATTAACTATTTTCCCAAGTCGATTGCCATTGCCGAAGGGGGCTTTGGGCCTTGTTGATTGTATGGCGCAGTGGCGCCCAAGCCTGCGCGCAGGTGGTTACGTATTGGTAGCGTATGAACTGACAAGAGCTATTATGGATAGGGGGCTTTTTGACTGTCCTATTGATAAACAAGCAGCGACTTATTTGAGGGCCGCACTTCCTGTTATCATTGGGCCGAGCCAAGAAATGGCCTGGCCAGCTCGAGGAGCAGAGTGTCGTTTGTTTCCGAAGCATCGGTATGTCAGTCTTTTGGCGGTTCCCAAAAAAGAAGAGCCGGATTTTATTAAGTTATGGC
>JAUPVI010000056.1 GCA_030917105.1 Candidatus Babelota bacterium | reverse complement strand
AGCACTATATGCAATCGCTAACCATGCAACAAAGAAGTGCAACTTCGTAAACCACTCACTCAACCACGCATCCAGCCAGCTCGTTGAATTAATCAGCTTCACCATTGATAACATTTCGACGTAGAGCGTTTTTATGATATTAGGTTCAAACCGCATATACGGCCAAAATTTAGCATAGAGACCAGAGAAGAAAACCCAGGGCAGTACGTTAGTAGTCGAATATATCCAGAGCCAATATGCAGCTATGCCAGAAAAAGAGATTGGGACTGCCAAAATCTGCCAATCAATTTTTCTCCAAGACCAACCTTTATCTGCAAGGTACTGAAACAAAATGACAGCGCCAAGTACGACTCCAGTTCCTCTTGTACCACTCGCTAACCCGGCTAAAACGCCTGCCCATATGTACTGTTTTCGTAAAAGAAAATATAACGCCCAAACTACCAACGCAGAAAAGAGAGCCTCTGTATAAAAGGCAATAAAGAAATGCGCTGCCGGAAAAGCTAGCCAAGCAAGAACGGCGAGGAGTGCAATGCGACGCTTTTTTGTTACCAGTAAACTAAGGAGATAAACTCCTTGAGCGGCTAAAATCAATGCTGCGGCGTTAATAATATGTGCAGCAGCAGAGAAGCCCATTCCAAGCTTGCTTACTGCACCAAGCAGTAATGGATAAGCAGGGTAAAATGCAGAGTTAGAACCCGATGTATCATAGCCATTTTTCGCAATTTCTAAATAATAGATTCCGTCCCACTTTACGGACCCTATTAAGCCCGTCACAACTGGCGGATTAAATTCAGGGTTACCGGGCTGATGTATGATCGACACAACAATGAAACGAAACATAATCATCGCTGCAATCCAGGTTACAGCAATGAAGATAGCAGGATAGAGTTTTACATAGTCACTAATACTAGCTTGTGTTTTTTTGAGTCGCACTTGTGGCCTTCTTATGTACTTTTCCTGCATTAATTAAGATTCCCATTAGCAGCCCTATCGCCACCCAAACATGCATAATATATAGCGTCGAGAATGTTTGATATTGCACTGCCAAGGCGCATAAATATGCGAGTAGTCCAAGGCCCCAGGCATACTGCTTGTCACTCAACTTGCCTTGCCAAACTAATGTAGCAACTTTCCAAACGATCCATAACAATGTAATAAGCAACGTAACAAAGGCTACAATCCCGCCTTCGGCCAACAGCTCCAGCGGTTCATTATTAACAATCAACCTACCGGGTGCTCCTTCATACACTGGCGCATTCGCCCGAGCATAATTATCAAAGCCGCCTGGCCCCAATCCAAATACCGGCCTCTGCGTAAAAGCACTCCATGCCAAATCTCTATTCCTATCCCTATCATCCTGGGTATCAAAATTCGTGGCTTGTGAAACAATTGCCTCTGTTTTCTTTTCGCCGCTTTCTTTCCCGGTAGTACCCACACTTTTAATTTCAATGTTTGTCATTAAGAGAGCCAGCAAAACTCCAAGCACTACAAAAGACCCAAGTGAGAATATCTGGAAAAATTTTGTCTTATTACGACTTGCAAATATAACAAGCACTGCCAGACCAATAAGCATCCCAGCAAAAGCACCCCGCGAAACTGTGAGAGAAATTTGCATAATGATTGCAATAAGTAATATTGGACGCTCTTTGGTTTTTTTCAGAAAATCTGCGGCGAACACAAAAAACGGAATCATTAAAAAGTTCGCGTAGTATAAAGGCTCTAGTCCAACCGACTGAATTCTCGGAAAACCAAATACAACCTTTGTGTAGTCTGTTCGTAAGCCAGTTAAGGAAGTTGATAGCCCAAAAATATCACCCAAGTATTGATAAAAGCCAAAAGCAAGGACTACCCATGTAGACCAATACAGTACCTTCTTAAGCGTTTCTAACCTCGCTGATGTTAGCTGATTCGCAATACTAACTGCCGTAGCGATAGTAAGAAAAGTGAATCCGTAAACCATTACTGCACGAGAAAGTTCAGACGATAAAGCTACAGAGAACAGATATACAAAAAGAAAAACAATAAGGCCCACGTAAGGCATAGTTAGTAATTCGCGTCTATTCTGCCATAATAGGGGCAATGACACAAGACACAAAATAAGTGCCAAAACGCTATTTGCTCGCACTGTTAGACTACTTCCAGCCAAGGTTAAATCGAGCGAAGGAATACGCTCAAATGGCAGCGTGAATACGAGGGCATACAAGACATACACACTCAAAGTATTAAACACGGTCTTGTTTTTCATTAACTTCATGAGATGTCCTATTTAGAACCTCGTCTAAATTTATTGAAAAAATCCTTTTGTAATGGTGGCAATTCTTTATAAAGCCTAGACAGTACATCGGCATTACTTACCTTTTTTTTGCGCTGAATAGTAACTCTCTGCACAATTTTTTTCGGCAAGAATAGCAATACCCACACTAATCCTTTTAAGTGACTCAAAAGTAGCCCATGCTTTATGGAGCTTGCAAAAACCATTATTTGCCCCAGTAAAAACCTGGGCAAAAAGCGCCAGAATAATGAAGCGGGCATATTTTTCAGGTAGAGATAGTGTGCATTTTTTACACTGTGGAAACGCGTAAAAGGCTTGAGGCCACCCCCAGAAGTCGCTCCAATTGCATGATATACAACACTCTTCGGCTCATATAGTATGTCGTATCCCATTAACCGAGCCCTAAATGAAATATCAACATCCTCATAATACGCAAAAAAATCTTCATCAAATAAACCAACTTTTTCAAGCAGCGTAGCCCTATACAGTACAGATCCGCCACATGCCGCAAAAACCTGCTCGGGTTTATTAAACTGACCAGTATCTACTTCACCCCTTCCTCTTGGAAAAGGCATCCCCCAAATGGAGTATTGATCACCAGTAGAATCAATATTGTAATACTTTGGATTTTTTCTCTTACTTGCTTCTAAGATTTTTGAGACAACTGCAAAAGCATTTGGATTTTTCTCTGCAGTATGAACTAATGCACCGAGCCAGCTCTCGTCTACAGCCGTGTCATTGTTAAGCAAAATTTTATACTTTGCCTGCGAATGCTTAAGTCCTACATTAACGCCGCCGGCAAAACCAAGATTCTCCTTTTGTTTGAGAAGAACTACTTCAGGATAGTTCTCTTCTATATATTCAACCGAGCCATCGGTTGATCCATTTTCTACCACTATAATTTCGAAATCTTTATACGTTTGTTTGCTTAAGGCGTCTAGGCACTGCCCAAGCAACCTTTTGCCATTCCAATTAGGAATAATTACGCTGGCGGCTTTTTGCTTAACCACGATCCAACTCCTGCAAAGTTCGTTCGTACTGCGCTACGGTTCGTTGCCAGCTCCACTGACCAGCGTGCTTACGTAGCTTCGCCTGATCCCAATTTTTCTCACTAACTTGCATGACTGCATCTTTCACAATATGTGAATCTCGACTTACAAATAGCCCTGTTTCACCATCTATAACCGTCTCCCTATAGCCACCCTCTTTTAACGCAATCACAGGCGTACCCGCAAGATTAGCTTCGAGTGGTGTAAAACCAAAAGGCTCAAGCTCTGCCAGACAAGCAACTGCCGTCGCTGATGCATATTTCTTCACAAGCTCACTATCCGGCAGACGGTAAGAAAGGACTAAATCCACACCCAGCTCTTTTGCTCCATTAATCAATTGCTGCTTATACGATTCTTCACTGCGATCAAAAACACACTCCAAGGTTGGTCGCTTCTTCTCTGGCATAAGGCCGATTGCCTCTATCATAAGTAGCTGGTTTTTATTTGGATGTAGGGCGCCCACCACAAGAATAGATTCACGGGACTGTTTTGATGCGCTAGATTCAGACTTAAATCGTTGATCAACTCCAAAATAACAAACCTCCGTGTCAACACCGTAACTCCTCAGGGCTGATTCATGGGTGTAGAAAGAGTTGCATAGAACCCTGCTAGCTGCCCGAACTGATTTTATATCACGAGCCATTGCATCTATATCAAATGATTGACGAAGTAGCCAATTAACTTTTGAACCCCTAGAACCAACTCTACTTAACCTTTCCATCAACGGAGATAAATTAAATTCAAAACTTTGACGACGAGGTTCGTGCAAATAATATATGCTTGGCTTGTTTATCGCGCACAAGACACCGGGTGAATGTGTAAACATGCAACTTGTAACAAACACTACATCAACATCTGATTTATTTATTGCGTTAGCGATTTCTGTTTCAAGTCTATAAAACTTTCTCATGATCTTACGGCGCTCAATGATATTTTTATGTGCAAGCATATCAGGCTCCAAACCCTGAAAACCAAACACATGCTCACTTCTAACCAAAGGACGCAAGTCCATATAGCTCTCATTTTCTTCTATGGCAGGGCGATAAAGCATATAGTCATGATTTAGCGCAGAACGACTAATCAACTCATATAAAGATCTCTTAGCGCCACCCGAAGGAAGATTATGGTAAACTGCAATTTTCATAGTATATGATAGTATTATACCTAATGTTCAGATAACGAAGGAGGATTTGTGGCTAAAAAAGCACTCATTACAGGAATTACCGGACAAGATGGCTCGTATTTGGCCGAATTGCTACTTGAAAAAGGCTATGAAGTGTACGGCATTATGCGTCGTAATAGCACATTTACCACCGGACGCATAGAGCACATTTTTGATAAGGTCACACTTCACTACGGTGACCTTGCTGACTCTAGCTCCCTACACCACGTTGTTTCTGCCGTACAACCTGACGAAGTATATAACCTCGCCGCTCAAAGCCACGTGAAAGTATCATTTGATGTTCCCGAGTACACCGCCGACGTCACCGGCACCGGCACACTACGACTCATGGAGGCAATACGAACCTGCGCGCCAAACGCAAAATTCTACCAAGCTAGCTCCAGCGAGATGTTCGGCAAAGTCTTAGAGGTTCCACAAACCGAGAAAACCCCATTCTACCCTCGTTCACCTTATGGCGCCGCTAAAGTATATTCTTACTGGATTACAAAAAATTACCGCGAAAGTTACGATATGTTTGCCTGCAACGGAATTTTGTTCAATCACGAAAGCCCACGCCGTGGTGAAACATTTGTAACTCGTAAAATCACTCGTGCCGTTGCAGCCATTAAGGCTGGTAAGCAAGATAAACTCCTCCTTGGTAATCTCGACGCCAAGCGCGACTGGGGGTTTGCTGGTGACTACGTTGAAGCCATGTGGCTCATGCTACAAGTGGATAAGCCGGATGATTACGTAATAGCAACAAACGAAACCCACTCAGTAAAAGAATTCTGCCAAATCGCTTTCGAGCACGTTGGTCTCGACTGGGAAAAGTACGTGGAAGTAAGTGAAAAATACTTCCGTCCAGCTGAGGTAGATCTACTCATCGGTAATCCTGCTCATGCGAAGAAACAGCTCAATTGGGAGCCAAAGGTCAGCTTTGAAGAACTTGTTAAGATGATGGTCGACGCTGACGTAAAGCTTCTTGCTTAGACTATTTTGACTTCCTAGTCAGCAGTCGTTTTGTAAAAGATACTACTATGTATCGACAGGGACCAGTGTAGAATTTCCACAGTGCCTTGCGGTACGAAGTGGGCCAATGACGCTTGTAAAACCAGTAACGGGTTTTTATTTGATACGGAGACCGGATAGAAAAGAATAGGTCGTAGTAAAACCGGAGTCTAGGCTTTGCCATTTGACGGCCAACCCAATTCGACTGGACGTCGCCTATCACTACTGACTTCGGGTCTACCCACAACTCATAGCCTGCCTCTGCAGCCCGTAGCGAAAGATCAGAATCACCAAAGTACTGAGGAAAGTGCTTTTCATCGTACGTGCCAGCTTTATCAAATACCTCAATTGGAATAAGCGTACCCATTCCAGTAAGCCACTTTGCTTTGAGGGGCTCATGAAATTCGTGAACACTTCCATGTATATGCCCCGTCATTCCGTCCTCGTCAAACGTACCTCCAGCGTACCAGACCTTTTTCGGGTCATTTCTATATACCACCAATGACCCAATCAATGCGTGCTTTGAAATACTTGTGGACTTCACTAATTTATCAAGATAATCCTCGGCAAGGTCAACGTCTACATTAATCGTCAGTACATAGTCCGCACCTAGCTGCTTCGCACGGCTAATACCTATGTTCGTAGAATGAGACCACCACCAGTCTGGGGTGCCTTTTATATACTCAATATCTTTTGTATCCTCCAAATATTCTGCCGATCCGTCACTCGAACCTGCATCGATGATAATTGGAATGACGTTACGAAACGTTTGCCTTTTCAACGCACGTAGAAAGATCTTGAGATGCGCCAACTCATTAAAAACCGGGGTGACGATTGCAATCAGTGGCTCTTGTTTTTTCACTGCTTACCTCCTAAGACTTTTTCATACACAGCGTATGTTTCTGCCGCCATTTTCTCTTGGTTGAACAACTTTGCCTGCTTGAAACCTGCACTAATAAGCTTGGCTCGTCTTGCAGAACTTCCGCTTAACACTTTCATTGCTGCGGCAATCTCACCAACCTTGGTCGGATCAAAATACATAGCCGCATCACCTGCAATCTCTGGAAGCGAAGTGCAGTCTGAAGCAGCAACGGGACAACCTACAGCCATC
>JAUPVI010000055.1 GCA_030917105.1 Candidatus Babelota bacterium | reverse complement strand
CGCTTGTTATCTCGTTCTACTTTTGAGATGTGTCTAAATTTTGTTTACCAAACTGTTTTGGCGCATCATGCGAGGGGCGTCTCTGTCAGCTCGGCTTATGAATGTTGGCGCTATAGAGAGTGTTTTGCATCGAAAAGGTCTGAGCTTATTGCTTTGTTGAGCACCCCTAATCGTATACTAAGTAGAGATGATATTGGTGAACTTCAACTGTATACGCTTCATGCCTTTGCGTGGGATCTTATGTGTGCGGTGGCAATTGGTTATCAGAAGCTTGCCGGGAATTATGAACAGTCCTTTTCCCAGTATTGCATATTTTTGTATACAACGTTGATGCGTAACCAGCAAGAAGATAGCAGCTTTTGTGCTAAATTGAGAGAGGGAGAGTGTGCAGTATTTGGAGAGGCTGGCCTGGCAGAGCGCGAATGGTTTTTGGCGGAGTACGTTCCCCCATTGAAGCTGATGGCATTTGAATATAAACGTGACGCAGCGGAAGCAGCAGGGGCCGGGCCAAAAAAGAAAACCTTTTTTGAATTTAGGGTAATCGATATAAAGCCACACCTATAACACGCTAATGTGGAGGATAAATGCAAAATACATTAATAATAACGCTTGGTTTTCTTGGGTTTATGAGTGGGATACAGGCAATGGATGTTGCGGCTGGGGTGGCCGTGGAAGTGGATACGCCTATCAAGGGGAATGTATCACCAGTTGATGAGGCTGCAACACCGGATATGGTGACGGTGCCGCTAGAATCGCCACGAGAGGCTTCACGCCAAATGGGGGCGGACGAGTTTGTCCGACAGTTTTTTGCGGGGACTGTGTCTGGTGATGAGATTGCGTGCGCATTCATGCAGATAGACCTCTGGGGTAAGCTTTTCTTAGGTGAAATGCGGATCGCCTTTGAGGCGGCACGAACGCTAGAGAGCTGGAGAGGTTACGATATTTATTCGGCACCCGCTGGTAAATGGTATTGTACGGTTCTTGTTCACATGACCCCACATTTAGAGTTAGGGGTAGTGACCGACTATGCGAGTGTCTTGCCGCCAGAAACTAAAAAATATTTCTTAGGAAAGCTTGAATTGTATTGCCGTAAAAGCATTGAGAGTGCGTTGGCTCAGCCGGTGAATTGGCGCTCTAAACTAAAACTGCGATCGCTTTTCGGATCACTTGAGAAAAGTATACAGGCCTACTCACTGGTTGGTGGGGAAGAGTGTGTTGAAAAGAGCATAAGGCTCGATAACTCACTTGCAGCGTTGAAGGCCCGGTTGGAGCCTCCGCGCACATAAACGTGCCAGATTGCACATATTCTTCTTTTGCCTGCCCCAGGTGTGCTACCATTTTTATCCCTCAAATATTTCTGCAGCCGTACTTTTTGCGTTTTTGGTAAGTTGACCAATTTTTGTATCATGACGATAGAAAGGTATGTATGTATAAAAAAATATGCATGGGGCTTTTGCTCTGTGTAGGTACTGTTTTTGGGATGGATGATATTGTGGGTATGGATGGCTATGCAGCAATTCCGTTTGGGGCTGCAGGTTTTGCAACGCCACCCAGTAGTCCTGGTGGGCGGCGAATTTCTACGCCAGGGGCTCCTGTGAAAACTACTTATGCCGATCAAGAAGCATATGTGCATAGCCTATACCAAATATTTCTTAATGGTCCGACTCCGGAACTTGCTCAGCAAGTATCTGTTGCGGCTCATTATTGCCTAAATCTGCGAGTGGGGACTGATAATGCTACCGCGGAATTGAAACAGATGATCGTTAGCGTTAATACTCATCTCGGCCGCGTCACTTCCCCAAGCCTTTACGCTGCTCCTGCATCACCTAGGGTCCTTTTTGCGGGCCCAAACGACGATGAAATAGTAGGCGGGTATGAATCCAGGGATTCTGAGTATGACTCCGACGAATTTATGTAACCACAGTATTTTTATGCATGAGGGCAAGCCGTGAGTCTTGCTGAATTGCGGAAATAACGGTAGAGGGGTTGAGCTCTTTCAGCCCCTGCTCCTTACAGATGGGCAGGTTAATGCGAAAGTAGCGCTTAACATTGAGCACCTTGACCGGCACATAGGTGCCATTTTTTACAACGACGTGGCGCGCCATCAGGAAGGCGGCTTTGGCCAGTTTTTCCAGGTTTGCCGAATAGCTGAGCGCCGCACATTCTACGCCGTCAAAAGAGCTGGCAAACATTGTGACCTGGTGTTGTGAGGCCAGTTTGCCCAGGCCGGTAGCGCAGCTGACCAGTCCATCATTTTCAAAATACATCATTGCATCATGAGTTGGGAGCTTGCCAGCAACCATGCTCAATGCCTCGGCGGTGTCGTATATTGGCAGAATGGTAACACCTACGCCGTGCTCAGCAAAGGTTGCGGCTGCTGCTTTGACCACTTTTTCATTGTCATCCGGGCAGACTAGGTATGGTAGTAACACTCTTTTTACCTGTGGTTTGGCGTGCATCAGGAGGTCAGCGGCGTTAAAGTTTTCATCAAATCCTTGGCTGGAGGCAATACCCGTCACATATTTTTCCGGTTTATCAAGGGCGCTAATGATGCCGTAGGTGGTCGGGCTTGCTACGCCGAAAAAGACGATTGGTTTGGTTGATTTACGTTTAGCGGCCGCCTGAACCATGCATTGTGAGCAGGTGATGCCGGCTGCCAGGATTATGTCTGCCTTGCTTTCAAGGGCGGTGTTACAGATGGCGCTGCAGCTGAGTTGGTCATTAACGGATGGAACGGCAAAGTCTTCCATGATAAATCGTTTGTCGGTGGCAATTTGTTTTTTCAGCAAACCGACCAGGTGTTCATGAAAGGCGATAGATGGACAGGAGACAATGCCAATTCTGAACATGCGGCTTGGCCGTGTCTTATAGTAGTAGATCCCACCGGCGGCGAGTAGGAGGCAGGTAAAGGCGAGAGCGGTCTTGAGGGTTGTGTTCATACTGGTTCCTTCGGGTTATTTTTTTAAACTACCACACCGTCAACAATAATGTGGTCATGAACTGCGGCAAAGCGGGTGTCGGCGCGAATTCTGTGTACTACTGCTGGTATGTCGATGTCAGCCAAGTCTTGCTCCTCGCAAAGTTTTGTGTTGATGATGAGGTTGCGGGGGACTGTTGCTTGGCGCACGGGTATGTCTCCCGGCTTCTTTTTGTTAATTAAAATTTCTTTGGCTATTTCAAAAGCCATATCGGCGAGGCAAGCAGGGTCGGCAGCGTAGCTAAGGGCAGAATCTTTAATACCATCAATTGAGCCGGCAAACATGGTTACGTTGTGTTGGGAGGCCAGCTTGCCAAGGCCCGGGCCACAAACAGCAATCCCGTCTTGTTCAAGATATAGGAGTGTATCATGTTCGAGCAGAAGCCCGGCTGTTTTCGGAAGTACGTCATTGAATTGATCTATGGGGAGGAGCGTTACTGAAACTGAGATTTTTTTACTGGCAGCTTGAAGTGTCTGTGCATGATCTTCAAGCGTTTCAGGGTTAAAGGCTGCGTAGGGGACTAATACATTTTTTGCTTTTTCTTTTATGGCATGCAAGAGGTCCACAGGATTGAAGATTTGCTCAAAGGGTGAATTCGACTCCACGCCTGCAACATTGCTACCTGAAGGGCCGATTGACTTAACAAAGCCGTGCTTAACCACGTCAGCAACTCCCATAAACACAATTGGTTTTTTTGACTCTCTTTTTTGAGCGCATTTGAGTGCTCCTTTGACGCAGTTCAGTCCTACGCATACAAGAATATCAGCATCACTTTCTAGCGCTTCATTGCAGGTGGCGTTGACTAGAATCAGATCTGAAGATGAAGCAGAAGTAAACTTATGAACAGAGAATGATTTATTGTTTTTGATTTTTTTAACAAAAGCGTTGCCGAGGTATTCATGGAATGCCCTGCTGGGTACGTATACAAGCCCAATAGTATAGTGTGGGGACCTCGTTATCTTGTATTTGATGACACACATCCCAACGGCCAAAAGGAAAAGAATGAGAATGGTTTGAAAGTAAACTGATTTTCTATGGTGCATGGTGCATGCCTTTGTATGTTGTTACGAGGAGCTCGTACGCTCAGGACCGGGGGATCCAGAACGTACGAACCATGTATGAAAATGGGCTTAGCTATCTTGCGGCGGTGCTACCCAGCGCCTGATTGTGCGGATTCCTTTTGCATTACAAATGCGCTCTAGTGATTCTACTGAGTACCCAATTTTACGCATGACGTCAGCGTTGACAGTGAATTCTCGGTTATTTGGTAGAACATTAACGGGTAATTTGCCAAGCGGAATCTGCTCCAACCGAGCTCTTTCTAGTTGCTGGTAATTAGCCGCTGCCATAGGATTCAGATCGCCGCTATAGGCGATAGCAGCACCACTGTCAATGCTAGAGCTGCAACAACCAATTTGGGTAATGCACTCTTCCCATGCAATGTGTGCCATTGGTTTTTGTGCAACGCTGCTATAACAACCATCAAGAAGAACAAAGCAGTCGACTTCCTTACGGTATTTTTCTACTAGCTCCATGAGCTGGTCATAATTGCGACCAATTGGTTCTATGGAGACTTTCATACCAAAGGCAGATAGTTGTTGCTGAAGTTCTAGGGCTTGACTTTCTAGTAGCCCGCTTTTTGTTGCTGAAAAGTAAGGGATGAAGACTTTTTCGACGTCCGGATATAGCGCTCTTATACCATTGATTAATCCCTCAGTTGGTGCCTGGCCGAAAACTGATCCCGTAATGTTCTCCCCCGGGTTTTCTAGAGAATCCACAATCCCTTCACCAACCGGATCCAATACCCCTGCAAAGAGCAGAGGAAAATTGTTGTGCCTTTTGGCTACTGCACTGCCGTAGGCGGTACAGGCGCGACCGATGGTATATACCACATCTACCTCTCCGCGTGAGATCATGTGTTCCACTCGACTTGTGATCTCCTTCTCTTGCAAAGAGGAGACCCGATAAATGCGTTTCTCGTAGACACCTTGAACTCCGTTGTTTATCTGGTCAATAAACCGGTTTATAACTGATATGTGGTACGGACGACCATCTACCATCAGCATGCCGATGCGGCATTTATTTTTGGGAATAAGCTTCATAGCTGTTCCTTTTCTTTTCGTTTGTACGACTGTGTAGCGTTAGCTCAATTTAATGGCGCTGGTATCATCAGCAGCTTTCATGCGCAGTAGGGCGCGCAGAAGTGCGGTGAGTTTTACCCCTTGGCGTTCCATCGCGTCTAGGTTGTAGCGCATGCCATCTTGTGCCGGAATCTGAAATGAAGGAACAACTTCGTTGCCGGCGTTTAGGAGTTCGTGGAGGAGCGGTACCATCGGATACAAATAGGTATCCTCCGTAACACCCGCGCCAATGCCAGCTCCTTCAAGTACGGAAGTTAACTCAGAGCTGCAGAACAACGTCTCGGTTTCTTCACAGAGTTTCTTTACCAGCTTGCGGTGCTGGCCCACCGCTGGTTCATCCAGCGTGATAATGACTTGGCAGCTCTTGAGCTGGTTTTTGAGTTCGCGGTCGTACGCATTCTTAAAATCCCACAAATGGGTGACTACTTCGATACCAAGATCGGTGAGCATTCTTTTGAGACGCCGATACTGGCCATCGAGTGATTTGTGCTGTTGCGGTTGATCGGATGGTGAATGGGCAATGCAGACCTTCTTGATGTCAGGGCAGACGCCACGCAAGCCGTCAGCGTATTCAGCAGCTGGCATTGGCGTGTTGTAGACACCAGTGAGTCCGGGACGGGGATTAAGAAAGACGCCCTCCATAGCACCTGGTACACAGAAGAGTTGCACGAGCTTTAAGTTCAAGGCCTTGACCACATCATGTGTCACCTCGGCTTCGGTGTAACCGGGTGTGATGATAAACGAATAGCGCCCTCTATCAGTACCAGTTATTGCTGGATTTGATAGTAGAGCGCTTTGCATTACTATGTCGTCACCTTTAAGAACGATTGTGTCGATGTCGATTTGTGATCCGCGATAGACGGCCTCAAATTCCATGGCGAACTTTCGTTTTACGTTTACTGCGACTCGTCGATTTTCATCGGAGACTATCAACAACCCTCGGGCTTTGGTTCCCAGCGTGTGAAGGCCGGTTTCATGATCTCCCTTGGAGAAAATAGTAGATGGTTGTGTTACACATTGCAGTAGCTTTTTGAAAGCCCCTGTTCCTCGATTGTTAAGCATAGTTAACCTCATATTTGGGGTACATACCAAAGTCATCGTAGCTGATGTTAAAAGTACAGGCGTAACGGCTACGGTGACCTATAACTAAAACACCCTTTACGGTAGGTCTTAAGATCACGGAAATCTGTAACATGCTGTAAAGGATAGAAGAATTATGCTCCTGTTTCAGGAAAAAGCAAGAGGAGAAAGTTTGGTGCAGCAAGGAAAACTTTGTTTTTGGGTGGTAGAGAGAGGCGGGGATGTTTCGATCATGGCTCTGAGAGGGGTGATTGGTGTATGGTTTACTAATATACTATTTTGTCATAGCTCTCTATTTTTTATCCCTGACGGGGCTGTTTTTTTCGGGTGACCCTTGGGAGCTCCGACTCCCGCCGCCGCTCCCCTTGTGGAGCGATAATGCGGCGAACCGAAGTCGCCCCAAAAGTCACACCGGGAGCTTATTAGCCTAGAGTTTATGAATGCAGAAGAGGTA
>JAUPVI010000054.1 GCA_030917105.1 Candidatus Babelota bacterium | reverse complement strand
GCTATAATTTTAGATGCATGACTATTGTATGTCTTAATCAGAAAGGTTTTTTGCATGGCAAAAATTATCGGTATTGACTTGGGGACGACCAACTCCGTTGTTTCAGTAATGGAAGGCGGCGTTGCCAAAGTTATCTCAAACCAAGAAGGTGCAGCAACCACTCCATCGGTTGTCGCCTATACAAAAGATGGCCAACGCCTTGTTGGTGCAGTTGCGAAGCGACAAGCGGTAACCAATCCAACAAATACTATTTTTTCGGTAAAGCGCTTTATCGGCAAGCAATTCAGCACACTCGCCAAAGAAGACATTGAACGCATGCCATACAAATTGTTAGCAGGCGATGGCGGGGATGTGGCTGTTTCGATTGATGGTAAAAAGCTAGTGCCAGCTGAAATCTCTGCCGCAGTACTTCAAAAACTCAAAATAGCTGCCGAAGAGTACTTGGGCGAAAAGGTAACCGCTGCGGTTATCACCGTTCCGGCCTACTTCAATGACGCGCAACGCCAAGCAACTAAAACTGCCGGACAAATTGCAGGTCTTGATGTGAAGCGCATTATTAACGAACCAACCGCCGCAGCACTCGCATACGGCATGGACAAAAAAAACCATGAAACCGTTGCAGTATTTGACTTTGGTGGGGGTACATTTGACGTTTCAATCTTAGAAGTCGGTGATGGCGTTGTAGAAGTAAAAGCAACCAACGGCAACACCGAACTTGGTGGCGACAACATCGACGAAGTACTTATCAAGTACTTGGTCGATGAGTTCAACAAAGAAAACGGCACTAATTTGATGCAAGATAAAATGGCATTACAACGGCTCAAAGAAGCAGCAGAAAAAGCAAAAATTGAGCTTTCTTCCGCAACTGAAACCGAAATTAACTTGCCGTACATCACTGCTGACGCCAGCGGCCCAAAGCATTTGGTAACCAAAATTACCCGCACAAAGCTTGAAAACCTATGCGCAGAGATCTTCAAAGGGCTGTTTGAACCATGCAAAAAAGCTATTGCTGACGCGAAAGTCGATATAAAACAAATCGACGAAGTCATCTTGGTTGGTGGCTCTACCCGCATTCCAAAGGTTCAGCAAATGGTTAAAGAGTTCTTTGGTAAAGAGCCAAATCGCTCAGTAAACCCTGACGAAGTCGTATCCGTAGGTGCAGCAATTCAAGGCGGCGTATTGTCCGGTGACGTAACCGACGTGCTCCTTCTTGACGTTACCCCACTTTCATTGGGCATCGAAGTTATGGGCGGTATTGGCGCAAAGATCATTGAACGCAACACCACCATCCCAACGCAAAAATCACAAGTATTCTCAACCGCTGAAGATAACCAAACAGCAGTAGACATACACGTGGTTCAAGGGGAACGCGAATTTGCTCGTGACAATAAGACGCTCGGCCGCTTCCGTCTCGAGGGCATTGCAACCGCACCGCGTGGCGTACCTCAAATTGAAGTAACATTCGATATAGATTCAAACGGTATCGTAAATGTTTCGGCAAAAGACAAAGGAACCGGCAAAGAGCAAAAGATTACTATTACCGATTCCACCGGCATCTCAAAAGAAGATATTGAACGCATGGTAAATGAAGCAAAGCTCCATGCCGAAGAAGATAAGAAGCAAAAGGAAGTTGTGGAACAACGCAACCAACTTGATCAACTTATCATGCAGATCGAGAAAACACTGAAAGAAAATAGTGAAAAGCTGCCGGCAGAAGAAATTGCTAACGTTAATAGCGCTCTTGAAAAAGCAAAGGACGGACTTAAGACCCACGCAAATGATCTTGCTGAGCTTAAAAAAGCAAGCGACGAGCTTCTTGCTGCATCCCACAAGGTTGCCGAGATACTCTATAAAGACTCTCAACAATCCGGCGCTGCTAGCAGCCAAGGAGCGCAAGCTTCCGAAGGCGATTCAGAGCAGAATCCAATAGATACTGAGGCCGAGTAACGGCTGGTAGTCATAACTTAGCAAAAGAGGCCGCTGAAAAGCGGCCTCTTTTGCTAAAAGCTCATGGTTTGTCTTGAGAACCTTGACCCCCTCGAAGTAGACCAGATACACTGAAGATGCTTCGGAAAAGTACCGAACAGGTAACCAACACCATATTATGGAGACTTGATTATGAAAAAAGGACTATTGTTTGCGGTAGCTATGGGCGCGGTAGTACTGTCTGGCTGCGGCCCGTTCTGCAGCAGCGAAACAAAAAAAGATGGCAAAGATGCTAAGACCGAAAAAAAAGTCGAAACAACTAAAGAATCTAAGAAAGTTGAAACAAAAGACATTTCAGCTGAACACTAGATTATCACCAACACTCGCAAAAAAGGGCAAGTACTTAAACAGCGCTTGCCCTTTTTTGCTTTTAACCGGAAAGACTATGCTTTCTCTTTCTCATTAACCGCACCAACCCATTTGATATAAGCATCACTCGTTGCAGGACGCCCTAGAAAATTTGCTAGTAATTCGCGTGGATGCATGCTACCTCCTGGCCCTAGAATCTTCCCTACAAATTCCCTACCTATCGCCTCGTCCAAAAGACCATGCTCTTCTATGCGCGAAAACACATCGAAGGCAAAGGACCGCGAAAACGAATACCCATAGTAACAAGGCCCGTACGACGGCATATGGCCAAACGACGCATAAAATTTATTGTCTGTATCCCACGCCATACCTCGCATATAGCGCAAGTACATTTCACGCAAAATACCATCCAAATCAACAGGGGTTGGACTATCATGAATAGCGAGCGCAAACATCGAGTAATAAATCTGGTTCATATCAAAATAACTACGCCCCGATTTTCGCGCAGCGACCATTTTTCGAATAAGCTCATCAGGCAATGGCTCGCCCGTTTTATAATGCCCACTAACCAAACGCAACATATCAGGCCGCCACATCCATTCTTCCATAATCTGAGAAGGCAGCTCTATAAAGTCAAGCATTACCCCCATGCTGCCACTGGTCTTGAAATGGCTCGTGCAGCTCAATGAGTTATGAATGGCATGCCCAAATTCATGAAAGAATGTCGTAACATCGGTATGCAAGAAAAGAGCCGGTGTATTGCCACGTGCCCTAGGAAAATTTGCAACAATCACACTCACCGATGGCACTTCATACAACATGCCATCTTCTGGGCTATGACGAAGCACGCGCGGTATTATTTCATGGCAACAGGCATGCGAATATTTTTGCGGACGAGGATAGAGATCCATGAGAATGTACGCCAGCACACGAGAACGGTCTTTAGTGTATACGGTAATTCCTTGCACTGACTCATGCCAAGCGCCAGGAACCGTTGGATGATATTCAAAGGAAACACCCATAAATTTTTCATAAATAGCGAAAATACCCTGAACTGCTTTATCAACGGGAAAATACTGCGCTAACTCGCTGTTATCGAGACTAGAGTTAATTTTCTCGTAGGTCGCCAGTGCATACGGAACGTCCCACGGCTGCACTCTTCCATCCTCAGACAGCTGCACATCCTCAGGCAAGGTAGACATTAAATTCTTAAAGTCACGGGCTGCTGCTCCCTCTATCTTTTCAAAAAGGTATCCAAGATAAGATCGCGCATTTTCCGGTGATTCAACCATATACCCAGCCAGCGCATAAGCCGCATAACTCTCATAGCCCAAAAGCTGCGCCAACTCGCGACGCAACGCCAACATTTTTTGTAGGTTTTTTTCATTCTCCGGATAGGCCCGAGAATCATGTGCTTTTTTAAATTCGCGCCTAACCATCGGATTAGTACAGTGCTGCAAGAGCGCATTCAGCGTTGAACGCGTACAATACAAAACAATATGGCCTTGCGCATCCCGAGCTTGAGCTGCAAGAAACTCTCGCGACACGCCAGTTAGCTCATTTTCAGGGAAAGTTAGCGTTGTTGTATCATTGTTTAATGTTGCATCAAACGCGTTGCAATGCTGTTGAAGCTCCTCTTCAATAGCCACAATACGCGCAATCGTCGCAGCATCTTTATCATAGCCGCACCGCTTGAAGTCGGCCATAATTTTTTTGAAAAAATACTGCTGTTCGTCAGTCAAAACCTCATTTACCATTCCGTGGTCACGGTACTCACAAAAAGCTTTATAAATTAATGCATCTTTACAAATTTTAATTGATTCCTGCTGAATAGCACGATAAGGATCAGCACGATAGGCAACTTCACTACTCACCTGCTTAAGTACTGCCGCAGCCGAACTCATAACAAATACAAGGCCTTCCATTTCATCATACGCAGACACCGTATTAGCATACGTACGCCTCTCAGGCGCAATCGCAAGAATTTCCGCTTTTCTTGCCGCAATATCAACAAGCACTTCGCCCACTATTTTGTGTGCATCAGCGACAGTAGTCGGAATAAGAGCCAAGGCATCAGATAATGATGACACCGGCTTTCCACGTAGAATCTTTAAAAAGTTGCTTTGCATGAGGGACCTTCCAGGCTCTATTTTAGAAAAATATTAGAGGAAGACAGAGTACACCCACACAATGAAAATGACTAGCCCCTCAGACTAGGCTGCAGCAGCAGCCAGATCGCCACTAGCCGAGGCACCGGCCGATCCCGTAACTGTAGCGAGGGATTCGCCATTTGAATTGACACCAGAGGCGGCCATACCAGGACTTCGGGCATTTACCCCATTAGCAGCAGCAACAGCAGCTGCTGCCGCATTTGCCTGTTGCTGTGTATCAACACTAGAATTTATCTCATTGGAAGAAAAGCCAAGAGCCGCACCAAGACTAACCGCTGAACTTCTCGTCAACTGATCATCTGCAGCTTGCGCGTCCGCTTCCGCAACGGCCTGCGCTTGTGCAATTTGAGCACTCATCGCAGCAGCTGCCTGATTGTCGGCTGTCGCTTGCGCCTGCGCATCTTGCGCCTCTTGAGCCTGCATTGCCGCCTCTGCTTGAGCATCTCCGCCATTTGGCATCCCAAAGCCTTGCTGACCGCCCATCATCCCTGGTTGCATTCCTGGCTGTAACATCGCCCCTTGCTGCCCCTGCGGCTGAACTCCTTGAGCCCCCATTATGCCTTGCTGCATACCTTGTTGTAACCCTTGCTGACCAGCCATCATCCCTTGTTGAAGATTATTCGTCATATATTGCTGTGCAACAGCCATCTGTCCAGCCATTTGACCCCCAGCCAATGCCAGCTTGCCCATTGCTTGCCCTCCCATGAGGGAAGCATTCGTCATCGTATTGGTAAGGCTTGACATGACATCAAAAGGATTAAATGCGCACACAAAATTTCCGCTCACTATCACAGCCACAAAAAGGCTAATCGCTATATTTTTTTTCATAGTAAATGTAACTCCCACTTTATTCATTATCCACCACGGCGCGCAATAACCGTCGCCGCAGTACCCGTTGTTTGATCTACTACAGTCACTACCTGCCCCCCAACGCTAGCACGCGTTGGTTCAACTTGTTGCGCCGCAACAACTGGTGTTCCAGAGACTGCAGCATTGGTTGATTGATACGCATTATTTGTGGCAATAGCATTAGCATTTGCAGAATCAACAATAGCCCCAGAAATGGCATTAATAGTAGCCGCACTTGCATTAGCAAGACTTGTTGCTGCCCCAGAAATAGCATTGTTGGAACCAGTAGAAGATGCATTTAATACTACTGAATTTTGATATGTTTGGTACGCAGTATAGAAATTCATAAATGGTGTTTGCTTTGACGCGCTAACAACCGATTGCACTAATGAGGTATACGCAGAAGCAAAGACTTGTTTCGCCTGAGTAATTTGGGCAGTATTTGTAGCAGTTGCATATGGTACAACGTAATCTTTATCTAACTCTTGTACTAAGCGCGAAACACTATCGGGCGTGCCATCGCCCACGCGGTTATTTTGCGCTTGCAAGTCAATTGATTTATCGGTTAAGTACTCTTTAAACTGCGCATTGGTCAACTTCTTAAACTTATCAGCACGCATCGCAGCAAGCAATGTCGTCTTAACCGACAACAATGAACTTGCCAAGGTGATGAGCGTTGATTTTGCTAACGAACACGGCTGTGCCCCAGCCGCCGCAAAAATTGGTTGTAACGTGCCGGACAGAGACTCGTTAGAAAACCATGCAATATCAGCAGCAGTTGAGTTCACAATAATCGTTGGTGCAAATGAGGCAGGAGTAATCGTTAAAATGTTACTTGTTGCCGCAGTCGCGCCACTTATAACCGCGTCCTCAACTGTACCAGCAATAGCATTTCCCGCCATAACACCCTGGATGGCTGCATTATCCACCGCAGCCCCTAAAGAATTAATTGCCCCGCCAGCTGCATTTACAACATCGCCTGTCACAACAACAGCATTATTTAAAGCAGTGCCTTGCGCATTAACAACACCGGACATTTGGTTGGCTTGAGTATTCAGCGACCCATTTAACGCCGCTCCTTGTGCATTTAAGTTATTGTTCAACGCACTCGCTTGCGTATTTGCGGCACTCACCGCATTACTTGCTGTCTGATTCACGGCAGTCGCTTGCGAATTTAAATTGTTGTTTAAAGTGCCAGCCTGCGTATTTAAACTATTATTTAAAGCAGCGCCTTGCGCATTAATAACACCGGACATTTGGTTGGCTTGAGTATTCAGCGACCCATTTAACGCCGCTCCTTGTGCATTTAAGTTATTGTTCAACGCACTCGCTTGCGTATTTGCGGCACTCACCGCATT